>CAKKRO010000080.1 GCA_919902625.1 Nitrosomonadaceae bacterium | reverse complement strand
TTCACTGGCAATCATTTCAGCCTGCTTCAATACCATTTCAGTCGCCAGTAATTGCTTGCAGGCGGCAAAGGTATCGAACAATTGATCATCCAAGTCGTTGCGGTCGGTGATCACCACGATCGTCGGGTTATTCAACGCCAGCACGATCTTGCCGGTATAAAACACCATCGACAGAGACTTGCCGCAGCCCTGCGTGTGCCATACCACACCGGCTTTTTTATCCCCTTGGGGTTGCTGCGTGACATCCGGCAATCCGTAGCTGGCCGGATTTTGCATAACTTTGGAACTCAGGCCAATGTCAGCTGCACGCAAGGTGGAAGCCACTGCTGCGTTCACCGCATCATACTGATGATAGGCGGCAATCTTTTTGACCGTATGGATGCTGATCACGCCAGTATGCGGATCTTCTTTCCTGGATTGCTCAAACACCACAAAATACCGCACCAGATTGAGCAAGGCTTTTTTGTTCAGCATACCGTTGATCAATGTTTTTAATCCCGGTCGTAGAGGGCGCATGCAATGCGCCCCTATGAGTTCGATGATACCGTGGACGTGATTGGGCATGATGACAAATTCGTGCAATACGATATTGGAACGGATATGTTCTGTTTTGCGCCATTCTTCATCCGCGACGATCCCCGATTCATTGAATTGCATCTGACCATCAACAATTTCCCCAAACAATGGCACCCGATTATGCGTACAAACGGTAATAAAATACAAACCGGCCTGTGAATAATCATACCCTTTCAAACGAATCGATTTGCGGCGATGGATGGTTGGATTGAAGGTCATTGTATTCGATCAGAACCAATATAAGTTACCAATACTGCACTTATAGGGAGTAATCTTATCTTTTGTCGCTCGGCCCCAATTCTTGAAAGCTTTCTGATACTTGAATAAGCTTTCTTTCCATAGTTTTTATAATCAGGTGGGGTTATAAAAAGAACATCATTCCCCCAATCTTCAGGATTATCTTTTGAAGGAGTCTTTCCTGTAACAACCTTTCCAGTTTTACCAAGCTTCGACTCTTGCCATATATTACTGACAGGTACGACCTTACCCTGCCAGTTTTTTCTTCAGAATGGCGTTCACCTGCGCCGGATTGGCTTTGCCCTGAGTGGCCTTCATGATCTGGCCGATCAGTGAATTGAAGGCTTTTTCCTTACCATTGCGATAATCGGCAACTTGTTGCGCATTGGCGGCCAGCACTTCATCCACCAGTTTTTCAATAGCGCTGTCATCAGAGATTTGTTTCAGGCCTTTGGCTGCAATGATGGCATCGACATTTTGCTCCAGTTCGCCACGCCACATGCTCTCGAAAACCGTTTTGGCGGCTTTGCCGGAAATGGTGCCGTCACTAATGCGCGACAACAGCACGGCCAGTTGGGTCGGGCTGATAGGGCAGGCGGTAATTTCCATGCCTTCTTTATTCAGTTGCCCGCTGATCTCGCCCATGATCCAGTTGGCGCATAGCTTGGCTTGTGCGGACAATTGCTTGACTGTGTTTTCAAAGTAGTCGGCCAATTCACGGGTGCTGGTCAAGACCCCGGCGTCATAAGCCGATAAGCCAAATGCTGTGACGTAACGGTTACGCCGGGCTGCGGGTAATTCGGGCAACGTTTCTTTTAACTGGTCAATCCAGGACTGCGGGATTTCCAGCGGCAACAAATCCGGGTCGGGGAAATAGCGGTAATCATTGGCATCTTCCTTGCTGCGCATGGTGCGTGTTTCATCTTTGTTGGCATCATACAGGCGGGTTTCCTGGCGGATCGTTCCGCCGTCCTCGAGAATTTCAATTTGTCTCCTGGCCTCATAATCGATGGCCTTTTCCAGGAAACGGAACGAATTCAGATTCTTGATTTCACAGCGTGTGCCGAGTTGCTCTGATCCGCGCGGACGCACCGATACATTCGCATCGCAGCGGAACGAGCCTTCCTGCATATTGCCATCGCAAATACCGATCCAGCGCACCAGTGAGTGCAACGTTTTCGCATAGGCTACGGCCTCCGCGCTGCTGCGCATATCCGGTTCCGAGACGATCTCCAGTAGCGGCGTGCCTGCCCGGTTCAGATCAATGCCGCTCATGCCATGAAAATCTTCATGCAGCGACTTGCCGGCGTCCTCTTCCAGATGGGCGCGTGTCAGACGGATGTTCTTTTCCACGCCATCCACCTGAATCTGAATGCTGCCGCCCTGCACCACCGGCAATTCGAGTTGACTGATTTGATAGCCTTTGGGCAGGTCAGGATAAAAATAATTCTTACGAGCGAAAATGGAGGGCGAGTTGATTTTCGCGCCAACCGACAAACCCAATTTGATCGCCCGTTCAACCGCGCCTTTATTGAGTACCGGCAAAACCCCCGGCAGCGCCAGATCGATCACGCATGCCTGGGTATTCGGCGGTGCGCCATAAGCGGTGGAAGCGCCCGAGAAGATTTTTGATCGTGTTGAAAGTTGAGCATGTACTTCTAGACCGATGACAATTTCCCACTGCATGATGTGTTTTCCGGCTAAATTGATATTTTCAGAAATGAACGATTGGTTTAAACGGGCGACTTTAGATGCCAGTCCGTGACCTGTTGATATTGATGCGCCACATTCAGCATTTGCGCTTCCCTAAAATAATTGCCCATGATGTGCAAACCGACCGGACGGTTTTTATCACCCAAGCCAACTGGAATCGACATCGCCGGCAATCCGGTCAGATTGGCCGCGCTGGTATAGATGTCCGACAAATACATCTGGATAGGATCACCGCTTTTCTCTCCCAGATTAAAAGCGACAGTAGGTGTTGTCGGTCCCATGATAATGTCACATTGCTTATAGGCCTCAGTAAAATCCTGCGCGATCAGGCGACGTAGCTTCTGTGCCTTAATATAATAGGCATCGTAATAGCCATGCGATAAAACATACGTTCCAATCAAAATACGCCGTTTCACTTCCGCACCAAAACCTTCCGCGCGTGTTTTCCGGTACATATCGCGCAGATCGCTATACGATTGGGCGCGATGACCGTAGCGCACGCCATCAAAACGGGATAAGTTGCTGGAAGCTTCAGCAGGCGCCAGAACATAATAAACCGGGATCGCCAGCGGTGCATTGGGCAACGAAACCTCGACTGTTTGCGCCCCCAGCTTGCGGTATTCCTCCAGTGCTTTTTCTATCGCACTCGCGACATCCTGGCTCATACCTTCGGCAAAATATTCCTTGGGCAGGCCGATACGCAGACCCGCTAAGGGTTTTTGCAGATCCCGTGCATAATCTTCGGCATCCCGTTGCAAGCTGGTTGAGTCACGCGGATCAAATCCAACCATGACATTCAGCATCAGTGCCAGATCTTCTGCCGACTTGGCCATGGGCCCGCCCTGATCAAGACTGGAGGCGAAGGCGATCATGCCATAGCGGGAAACCAGTCCATAAGTCGGTTTAATTCCAGAAATGCCGCACAGTGCAGCCGGCTGGCGGATAGAGCCGCCGGTATCGGTGCCGGTTGCCGCAGGCGCCAGTCTGGCCGCAACCGCGCAAGCTGCGCCGCCTGAGCTGCCGCCGGGTACCGCTGAAACATCCCACGGGTTTTTTACAACACCATAAAACGACGTTTCATTACTCGATCCCATGGCAAATTCATCCATATTGGTCTTGCCAATATTGACTGCGCCCACTTGATTAAAACGCTCAATGACACCGGCATCGTATGGCGAAACAAAATTCGACAGCATTTTTGAACCGCAAGTGGTCAACCAGCCCTTGGCGCAGAAAATATCTTTCTGGGCAATCGGAATGCCCGTCAATGGATTAGCTTGTCCCGCTGCGATCATTTTGTCTGCTGCGCGTGCTTGCGCAAGGCTTATTTCTTCGTTGACTGTAATGAAAGCATTATATTCAGCATTAAGCTTCTTAATGCGGTTGAGAAATTCTGTGGTCAGTTCAGTGCTGGAAATCTTTTTTTCGGCGAGCTGAAGGGAAAGCTGTTTAAGACTGGCATTAAACATGGCGTTTACTAATACTAATAGAGAAATATAAAATGTTACGTATAATTGCTGTTTTTAAATCTTAAGGTATTTTTTACCATTACCTCGTTAAGCAGTATATAACCTGTCTTACTCAATAACTTGCGGCACCAGATAGAGCCCGGATTCGACTTGCGGTGCTATTGATTGACATAATTCGCGTTGATCGGTTTCGGTGACCTCATCTTCACGTAAACGCTGCACAACACTTTGAGCATGAGACATGGGTTCTACGGTTGAGGTATCAACTGCTTGCATAGTTTCAATCAGGTTGAAAATACCGGATAACTGAATCAATGTTGCTTTTGCCTCGTCTTCATCAATCTCAATATAGGCAAGATCAGCAATACGTTTTACATCACCAACAGACAGAGTCATTTTAAATTGGAAACCTTATATTTAAATAAGTATTAGGGTATCATGGCTCGTTTGATTGGCGTATTATTTTTTGCTGATTTTATTTATCATTCTTATCATTCGCATTCGCTCTCATCGTAATCACTAATAACGGATTCTGTCATTATGTTTAATTTCTTGAACAATAATATTCTTGGAAGCTATTTCTCAACAGATATGGCGATTGATCTGGGCACAGCCAATACGCTCATTTATGTCCAGGGCCAAGGTATCGTACTGGATGAGCCTTCCGTAGTGGCAATCCGCGAGGAAAACGGCGCCAATGGAAAGAAAATGATCCAGCAAGTGGGACTCGCAGCGAAACTGATGTTGGGCCGCACCCCGGGCAACATTACAGCGATTCGCCCGATGAAAGATGGCGTTATTGCAGATTTCACCGTCACTGAACAGATGCTCAAGATGTTCATCCGGAAAGTGAACCCTCCTCGCCTGTTTTCAGCCAATCCACGCATTGTGATCTGTGTACCCTATGGCTCTACTCAAGTGGAACGTCGCGCCATCCGTGAAGCTGCTTATGGTGCGGGTGCACGCAAAGTTGAATTGATTGAAGAACCCATGGCGGCGGCATTAGGCGCTGAACTTCCTGTTGAATCACCGACAGGTTCCATGGTCGTGGATATCGGGGGCGGCACCACTGAAGTGGGTGTTATCTCGTTAGGCGGCATCGTTTATTCCAATTCCGTGCGTGTGGGTGGTGACAAGTTTGATGAAGCGATCATTAACTATATCCGCCGTAACTATGGCATGCTGATTGGCGAAGTCACCGCAGAAATCATTAAAAAAGAAATTGGCTCGGCCTTTCCGGGTTCTGAAGTCCGGGAAATCGAAGTTAAAGGCCGAAACCTGGCTGAGGGAATACCCCGCAGCTTCACCATCTCCAGCAATGAGATTCTGGAAGCACTGGCGGAACCATTAAACAATATTGTCAGCGCCGTTAAATCCGCGCTGGAACAGACTCCCCCGGAACTGGGTTCGGATATCGCCGACAAGGGTATGGTCATGACCGGTGGCGGTGCTTTATTACGGGATATTGATCGCTTACTGATGGAAGAAACCGGTTTGTCTGTCATTGTGGCCGATGATCCGCTTACCTGTGTGGTGCGCGGAGCTGGCGTTGCTCTGGCGAATATGGACCGGTCTGTTGGCATTTTTGCCCGCGATTAAGCAAACTGAATCATTGATTATTTTTTCTTTACAAACTGAATCAGAGATAAAACCAGATTCCCGATACTGGACGTAATGAAAACAGCTCCTCAGTTTTTCAGACATGGGCCAGGTCCGTTTGCACGGCTGTTTGTATTCGCACTTCTATCCTGTCTGCTCATCGCTGAAGATTCGCATTTCAAATATTTTCCTGAGCTACGCCAGACTATTAGCGTAGTTATTTTCCCATTTCAAAGAATGGCCTATATCCCAGCCGATATTTACGATCAAATGGAGGAATTTATTGCCAGCTTCCACTTATTGGAAGAGAACACAAAGCTAAGACGGCATTATCTTGAAAGCCGTGAGCAACTCCTGAGACTGCATTCTCTGGAGGCTGAAAATATTCAATTGCGCAAACTGCTCAGAGCGGTCCAGCAAATTGAAACCAAAACCAAAGCTAAAGCCATCTTAGCAGAAATTCTCTATACCCCTCGCGACCCGTTCAATCATAAAATTACCTTAAATAAAGGCAGCTACCATCATATCCAACCGGGTCAAGCTGTGATTGACGATAAAGGCATCGTTGGACAAATTACACAGGTATATCCCTGGTCATCCGAGGTTACCCTTCTCACCGACAAGGATCATTCTGTACCCGTGCAGGTTGTGCGCAACAGTTTACGCTCGGTCATCTCAGGGACTGGTAAAAACAATGAACTGGAATTACGTTATTTATCGGTTAATACGGATATCCAGCAAGGCGATCTGCTGGTTACTTCTGGAATCGGCGGGGTATATCCTCAGGGCATACCGGTTGCAACCGTGCTGCAAATAGAGCGTGATCCTGCTGATGATTTTGCGCAAATTATCAGCACACCGGTTGCAGGTGTCGATCGAAACCGGCAGGTTCTTATTCTATCCCTGGTACAGCCGGTATCCAATGATCCTTCAGAGACATCCAAAATTGAACCCAAAAAGAATTAAAGACAAGAACTTAAATACAGACAATTACTTTGGACAAGAAGTGCTTGTGCCTGCCAATAATGGATATGTGGCCATCAGTCTGGCTATTGCGCTGATTCTCAATTTCTTGCCGCTACAAGATGATCTGTCAATATTACGCCCTGATTTCGTCGCCATTACAGTAGCTTACTGGAGCATTAATCACCCTCATAAAATGGGAATGAGCGTAGCTTTTGGCATGGGATTACTGATGGATGTTGGCAGCGCCAGTATACTGGGACAACATGCATTAGCTTATTGTGTAACCGTTTATCTCACATTAGTTTTTGGGAGACGATTACGGTTATTCAGCTTGATACAACAAGCGCCCCAGATTGGTCTGATATTATTTATGATGCAAATAGTCATTGTCCTGATTGCAATATCGAACGACTCTAATTTACCCGGCTGGCAATACTTTCTTGCTAGCGTGACAGGTGCCTTACTATGGGTGCCTGCTTCCTTTCTGCTCAGCATACCCTTGAAGCAAAAACCAGATCCTGATGCGTTATGAAGCATAATGTAGAGTTGCGCGATCATCCTGCCGAATTACACAAATTTCGTATCCGTCTCGCCACTAGCGCCGGGTTTGTACTGATACTCTTTCTGGCACTCTACATTCGCTTTTATTATCTGCAGGTTACGCAGCAAGAACACTATCACACTCTTGCAGAAGCCAATCGTATTTCCATTTCGCCCCTTGTTCCCAACCGAGGTTTGATTTATGACCGTAACGGAAGAGTATTGGCACAAAACTACTCAGCCTACACGCTGGAAATTGTGCCCAGCAAATTCCAGGATCTTGAAGCGACACTGGATGAGTTAGCGACAGTCATTGAGATAACACCTGCTGATCGTCAACGATTCAAAAAATTGATGAAGGAAAGCAAAAGATTTAAAAGCTTGCCTATTCGCAATCGCCTGACTGATGTGGAAATTGCGAGTTTTGCAGCCAATCGCTATCGTTTCCCTGGCATTGAAATCAAGGCGCGCGTACTGCGCCAGTATCCGGAAAAAGAAATCGTGTCACATGTAGTCGGGTATATCAGCCGCATCAATGACAAGGATCTCGAACAACTCGAATTCAATGGAGAACTGAATAATTATCGTGGTTCTCATCACATCGGGAAAATTGGTATTGAACAGAGTTATGAGAAACAATTACATGGCATCTCAGGTTTCGAGGAAGTAGAAACGGATGCAATAGGACGCTCCATCCGGGTTCTATCACGTACCCCGCCGGTTCCAGGTAATAATTTAATCCTTTCGCTTGATCTTGGGCTACAAGAAGCGGCAGAAAAAGCCTTTGGCGACCATCGTGGCGCGCTGGTTGCTTTGGATCCCAATAATGGAGAAGTGCTCGCTTTCGTCAGCAAACCGGGGTATGACACCAATCTTTTTATCGGTGGTATTGATCAGGAAAACTGGAATCTGCTTAATAACTCTATTGACAGGCCACTTAATAACCGGGCATTACGTGGCGTTTATCCGCCGGGATCAACCTTCAAGCCGTTCATGGCCTTAGCAGCGCTTGAGCTGGGAAAACGAACACCTGAATATAGCATGAGTGATCCCGGATACTTTTCGCTGCCGGGTGTAGAACGCCGTTATCGCGATTGGAAAGTGGGTGGCCACGGCAGAGTTAATTTGCACAAATCGCTGGTCGTCTCGTGTGATACTTATTATTACAGCCTTGCCAATGACTTAGGAATAGAAAACATTCACAACTTTATCAGCCAGTTTGGACTAGGGAAAAAAACAGGCATTGATATAGAAGGTGAAGTTTCCGGACTTTTGCCTTCATCTGCATGGAAAATGCGTCAATATAATCAGAAGTGGTATGCGGGAGATACTATCTCGGTTTCAATCGGTCAAGGCTACAACCTGACCACACCCTTGCAACTCGCTTTTGCCACCATGATGATCGCAAATGATGGAAAGGCTTATCTTCCACGACTGGTCAAACAAATACAGAACAGTCAAACCGGCGATGTAGAAGACATTCCCGCAAAATTACTCTATACCATTGATCTAAAACAAAAATATCTTGAAGTTGTCAAAAGTGCGCTGGTAGACGTCACGCGTCCTGGAGGCACAGCCGCAAGAGCTGCTGCCAATGCCGCTTATACCTTTGCGGGTAAAACAGGCACTTCGCAGGTAATAGGCATCAAGCAGGGAGAACGTTACAATGAGAAATCCATCAATGAGCGTCACCGGGATCATGCTATGTTTATCGCTTATGCACCGGCGGAAAATCCCAAAATTGCATTGGCGGTACTGGTTGAGAATAGTGGAACGGGCGGTTCAACAGCAGCACCTATCGCCAGACAAGTATTTGATTATTTTTTACTAGGCCAATTACCGGAGCCTACCATTGCAAAATTCGCTGAACCTGTTGAAGAACATATTCATGAGCATCTTTAGGAAAGAAGATGAACGAGCGGCAAAACCACAACTCATTGGTTGGCAACAGATTGAATCCGGCACATGATTGAATTCAGAAAAATTGGGTACTATCTCACGCGCTATATCGATGGATTTCTTTTGGCAGGAATTCTCACATTGATGCTAGTCGGTTTGCTTGCACTCTACAGCGCCACTGGCGCAAATATGGTTAGAGTCAACAATCAAATGATCAACATGTTGATAGCCTTGGTCATCATGTGGCTGGTTGCAAATATTCCATTGCAACAAATCATGCGCCTCGCCTTACCGTTGTATCTATTAGGATTTGCGCTCCTGATTGGTGTCGCTCTATTTGGCGAAATCAATAATGGCGCCAGACGTTGGCTAAATATCGGGATAACACGAATCCAGCCATCCGAATTAATGAAAATTGCAATACCGCTCATGATGGCCTGGTATTTTGATAAACATGAAATCACTTTACGGCTAAGGGATTATATTGGAGCAACCTTATTGTTAATATTGCCGGTTTTTCTGATCTTACGGCAACCTGATTTAGGCACCGCATTATTGATTACGGCCAGCGGTTTTTATGTATTGTTTCTGGCTGGATTATCATGGCGCATCATGGCTGGATTAGTGATAACAGCGGCAGGCAGCCTGCCCGTATTATGGTCGATCATGCACGACTATCAACGCCGGCGTATCATGACACTGTTTGATCCCTCTCAGGATCCGCTGGGCGCCGGCTATCATACGATTCAATCATCCATTGCCATCGGCTCGGGCGGCATTACCGGCAAGGGGTGGCAGAACGGTACGCAAACTCAATTGGATTTTTTACCGGAACAGAGCACTGATTTTATCTTTGCCGTTTTCTCCGAAGAATTTGGGTTAATCGGCAATACCGTACTGTTGCTATTATATTTGATCGTCATCGGACGTTGCATGGTGATCACCGTCAACGCTTCCACACAATTCACAAGACTCATTGCGGGTTCAATCACACTGACTTTCTTTACTTATATTTTTGTCAATATGGGAATGGTTAGTGGTATCCTTCCGGTCGTAGGTGTTCCACTTCCGCTCATCAGTTATGGCGGCACATCCATGGTGACAATGTTGCTCGGTTTTGGTATTTTGATGAGTATTCAAACACATCCTAAACTAATAAAAACATGACAAACACTTATTCGACATCCCGGAAAGCATGTAAATATTTGTCTGTAATACCCACACCGGTTATCGGATCGGCATTTGCACTGATCTTTGCATTGCTGACCGCCTGTAGCAGCACTCCTCAATACAATAACAACACGCCCGGACAAAAAAATTCATCGGCTTCTTCAATCACTAACCCGGATTCCGGGCCAGGATCGCGTTCCGGCTTAATCACCCGGAAAGGTGGAGGTTATTATCTGGATGACGGTCCAGGCGATAATCCCCCCCCTAATCTGCACCTGGTTCCCGATGCTGTACCCAAAGCTGAACCGCTCCGCTTGGCTAACATGCAGCCCTACATGGCATTGGGCAAATATTTCAAACCCATGACCGAACTGGTACCTTATAAGGAACGTGGAATCGCTTCATGGTACGGACGCCGTTATCATGGAAACAATACTGCGTCGGGGGAAGTCTATGACATGTATGCAATGACAGCCGCGCACCCCACTTTACCGTTACCCAGCTATGCACGGATAACCAATCTGGAAAATGGCAAATCCATTATTGTGCGTTTAAATGACCGCGGGCCATTTCTATCTGACCGGTTAATAGATCTCTCTTATACAGCAGCTTATAGATTGGGAATACTGGCTGGCGGCAGCGGTCAGGTCGAAGTTGAGAGCATATTGCCTGGCAGCGGCCCGGCCAGGCTGGCTACACCCAGACCATCGGCTGCAACACCGCCCATTGCGGATAGCAACACGGAAATGAATGTGGTTTTTCTACAACTGGGAGCATTCGGCTCATCGGATAATGCGCATAATTTTCTCGCGCATATACGGAAGAAACTTCCATGGCTCAGCGATACTGTCAGTATCACGAAGAATAATGGGTTGTTTAAGATTCATGCAGGACCCTATCCCGATCAGACCCTTGCAAAGCAGGCAGCTAACACGATTACTCAACATCTTGCGGTTACCCCCATGCTGGTGATTGACTAAAACTCAGCATAAAAAAATCCCTACTGCAAGCAGTAGGGATTAAAGGGCCTCGTCATAAAATCATCCATCACAATCTGCAAGTCAAATGTAAAACATCTTCCTCAGTAAAGCATCCCTACATTTTTTACATTCCGACTTCGATATTCGAAAAGATTGCGATAACCTGATTTTAAATATAATACTTACTGAGTACCTTTGAAGATGAAAACAGAGAGAAAATATACCGCTATATTCAAATTATGGCTGTGACTTTTAGCACACTCATTCACTCAATAAGCCGAAAAATATCCAACGTCCGCTATCCGGGATAGTGACAAATTATGATTAAACTGCTCTTTTAGGTTAAAGTAGCTGGTTGCATCTCCATCGCAATGGATGCCGGACTACTATCCTTCAAGGAAGGAAATTTTGATTTTATCTTGTCTGATAAACAGACCCCTATTAAATATAACGATCAATGGTTAAATTAGAAGAACAACGTATTGAATTACCAAGCAAACAGGATACACAGACCGAACCGCTCAGAACCGTTAAAGTAAATAACTGCAACATAACGTTACTGGGTACCGCACATGTTTCAAAAGCCAGCGCCGATAAAGTTCAAGAGCTGATTGCCACGGAAAAATATGATGCGGTGGCTGTCGAATTATGTCCGAGCCGGCATAAAGTCATCGTTAATCCTGACTCAATGGCTAAAATGGATTTATTCCAGGTCATCAAAAATGGCCAGGCCAGCATGGTCGCTGCCAGTCTTGCCTTAGGCGCTTTCCAGCAACGTATGGCGGAACAGTTTGATATTGAACCAGGTGCTGAGATGCGTGTTGCGATCAAAGATGCTCAGGCAGCTCAATTGCCGGTTCTGCTGATAGATCGTGAAATTGGCACCACGCTGAAGCGGATTTATCGTAATGTCCCCTGGTGGAAACGTTTTAGTTTATTTGCAGGCCTGATAGCCAGTGTCATTAGTAAAGAGAAATTCAGTACGGCTGAAATTGAAAAATTAAAAGAAGGTGATGTGCTCGAAAGCACTTTTTCACAGTTTGCTGAGAATGAGAAAGATTTATTCCGTCCACTCATCAGTGAACGTGATGAATATATGTCAGCCCGTCTCATCAAAGAATGCAAGGAAAATAATTACCAGCATATTCTGGCAGTTATCGGAGCCGGACACCTGAATGGCATGGCACAGCAACTTGAAACTCAAGACATTGGCGATCCGGATAAAAAAATTGCCCAATTGGATGCCATTCCGGAATCATCCCAATGGTTAAAGTTTATTCCCTGGATTATTGTTGCACTCATTTTGACAGGCTTTGCGATCGGCTTTATGCGCAGCCCGGAAATAGGCGCCGCTATGATCGTTGATTGGGTACTAATCAATGGCGGGCTCTCTGCAATAGGAGCAGCCATCGCTTTTGCGCACCCGCTCACCATCCTGACTGCATTCCTGGCAGCTCCATTAACCTCTCTCAACCCAACCATTGGCGCCGGTATGGTGGTTGCTGCTGTAGAAACTTATTTGCGCAAACCCAAAGTGAGTGACTTTCATCGGCTCAGAACGGACACAACCAGTCTAAGCGGCTGGTGGAATAATCAAGTGACACGAATCTTGTTGATTTTCATACTCTCAACACTGGGTTCTGCAATCGGTACTTATGTGGCCGGCTTTCGGATATTCGAACGGCTCAGCAGCGGTTAAACAAACATGTTCGGCTTCTTCGAACGCCTGATAGACCCCTACCCTCCGGAACATCCTGCTGAGCCGCCCAAGGGGCTGTATCAATTCTGCCGCCATTATATCCGGGGAATCGAGTTTTATCTTGTCTTGCTGGCGCTATTGACCACCTGTCTGGCTATCAGTGAAGCCATGCTATATGGTGTTCTTGGTCAGATAGTCGATTGGCTGGCGGAAAAAGAAACAAAGAATTTTCTGGACGACGAATGGCCGGCTTTACTGGCCATGTCAGTATTTATACTGATAGTTATTCCGGTTCTGGTACTGCTGCATTCATTGGTGATCCAACAAACACTCATGGGTAATTTTCCCATGCGTGTACGTTGGCTATCCCATCGTTACCTGCTCAACCAAAGTTTCGCATTTTTTCAGCACGAATTCAGTGGCCGCATAGCCACCAAAGTGATGCAAACCGCATTATCGGTTCGCGAAACGGTACTGAAGTTACTCGACGTGATGCTTTTTGTCACCGTTTACCTCATCACAACCTTACTATTGGTGGTCAATGCAGATCCACGTTTGTGTTTGCCATTATTGGCCTGGCTGGTTTTGTACATTGGCATTCTGTCCTATTTTGTTCCTCAATTAAAACGCATCTCCACTCTGCAAGCAGATGCGCGCTCGCTCATGACCGGGCGGATTGTCGACAGTTATACCAATATCCTGACATTGAAACTTTTTTCCCAAAGTCAGCGAGAATCGGCTTATGCCAAAGCAGGAATGCAAGAATTCATGGCCACAGTCCACCCGCAAATGCGCCTGGCAACCTGGCTCAATGTCTGCGTCTGGATTATCAATATGCTGCTGGTATTCGTAACCGGCGCTCTGGGAATCTATTTGTGGCTGCAAGGCGGCATTGGTCCGGGGGCTATTGCGATTGTCATGAGTCTGGCCATCCGGCTGACCGGCATGTCGCATTGGATCATGTGGGAAGTCAACACGCTGTTTGAGAACATTGGCACAGTCCAAGATGGCATCAATACACTCTCCAAACCACAGAATGTCACCGACGTACCGGATGCAAAAGAATTGCAAATCCAACAAGGCGCGATTCATTTGAGTCATGTCTGTTTTTCCTATCACCCGGATCAGCACGATTCTCACCGTATTTTTGACGACCTCAATCTATGCATAGCGGCTGGCGAAAAAGTGGGCATTGTCGGTCGCTCAGGCGCGGGTAAATCGACCTTCGTCAACTTATTATTGCGTTTTTATGATGTTCAGCAAGGCAGTATCACCATCGACGGTCAGGATATACGAACAGTAACTCAGGACAGCCTGCGCGCGCATATTGCGATGGTGACGCAGGACACTTCGCTATTACATCGTTCGGTACGTGACAATATTTTGTTTGGCAGCCCCGATGCCACTGACGGACAAATGATCGAGGCAGCCCGGCAAGCGCAGGCACATGACTTTATCCAGACGCTCAGGGATATCAAAGGCCGGACTGGCTATGACGCTCATGTGGGCGAACGGGGCGTGACGCTTTCCGGCGGGCAACGCCAACGGATTGCCATCGCCCGCGTCCTGTTAAAGAATGCGCCCATACTGGTTCTGGATGAAGCCACGTCGGCATTGGATTCGGAAGTAGAAGCCAGTATCCAGCAAAACTTATATCACCTCATGCAAGGTAAAACGGTGATAGCGATCGCACATCGGCTGTCCACCATTGCAGCGATGGACCGGCTTATCGTATTCGACAAGGGACGTATTGTAGAACAGGGCAGTCACGCCAGACTGATCGCCAATAATCAGCTCTATGCACAATTGTGGAATCACCAGTCGGGTGGATTTTTAGGATTGCTGGAAAATTGATTTAACGGCCTGTTAATGACTGACTCTATAAAATCCCGGCCTTGCCGTTATGTTAAAAGTGTTGGAATATTGAATTCATCGCAAATCCTGAAATATTTTAACGGTGTGATCTTGCAAGGTTCCTGCTTTAATAGGTTCATCCCTATGAGATAGATTTCTTCTCTTTTTGAAAAATGGCAACCCATCTGAGCAATTGGATTCAAAGGAATAATCCGTGAAAATAGCTGATATTAGCCAGTTAAAAATTGGCGCTTCATTACCCAGTCCCAAAGGAGTGGCGCTTGCTTTATTGGAAGCTTGCCGACGAGAAGACGTCACTATCCATGAAATTACCAAACTCATTCAAACTGACCCGGCGCTTTCCGGCCGCCTGATTCAACGGGCCAATGCGGCCAATCAGGGCACGCGCGCCATCTCTTCAGTATCAGAGGCAATTTCTCGTGTTGGCTTGACGGCAGTTAAACAACTGGCACTGGGGTTCTCATTAATCGATCAGTACCGGGGAGGGCCCTGCAAGGGATTCAATTACCAGGAATTCTGGTCACATTCGCTCCTCATGGCGATTGCCATGCATGAATTAGGCAAAATGAATCAAGTGTCTGCACCCGATGAGTTATTCGCTTGCGGTTTGATGACGCGTATCGGTTGTTTAGCATTAGCCACCATTTATCCGGACAGATACACCGAATTGATAGGAAAACAGGCTCCCAATACGCCTTTGAGCGAGCTGGAGCAGCAGTATTTACAGACTGATCACAATGAATTAACAGCAGCTATGCTAATCAACTTCGGTATTCCAAAGATCTTTGTGGAATCTGCCTACCATCATGAGGCACCCGCTGAATCAGACGCCTCCGAAGGCTCCCGCCCGTATCAAATCGTCTATCTGCTTTACATGGCAAAACAAATCGCTGATTTTGGAATAGCCCAGAAATCCGAACGTAACAAACGGATCTCGGAATTAATATTACTGGGTGGAAAAATCGGCTTAGATACAGAATCATTTGGCACATTTATCGACCAAGTGATGCAGGAATGGCAGTCATGGAGAAACATTCTCAAACTATCGGCTACAGAACTTCCCCCTCCATTTCATAAAATGATCAATACTTCTGCGCCGCGTCAGGAAAATGTGACCGATGCTTCTTCGCTCCGAATCCTTGTGGTAGAGGATGACCCATCCAGCCTTTTTCTTATTGAGGGATTGCTATCCAATACGCTTGGTCACACCGTATTCGCAGCAAGTGATGGCCAGCAAGCCTTGTCTTTGTCGATGGAAATCCTGCCGCATATTGTCATAACCGATTGGATCATGCCGGCGATGAATGGCCTTGAATTGACTCAATCCTTACGTGCTACGGATTGGGGTCAGAATTTATATATCATCATGCTGACCAGCGTTGAAGATGAGGAAGAATTCGTTAAAGCATTTGACGCAGGCGTGGATGATTATATAACAAAACCAATCAATCTCCGTACCTTCCGAACCCGATTACGAGCAGCATGGCATTATCGAAAATTGCAGGAATCATGGGAACGTGACCGTGAACAACTCAAACGCTTTGCCGCTGAATTAGCGCTGTCTAATCGCAAGCTGGAGCACTACGCATTAACCGATGTACTCACCGAATTGCCTAATCGGCGTGCAGGCCTGGAAACACTGGCTAAAGTATGGAGTATTGCGAATCGATCGGGTCAATTGATGGCTGTCATGCTCATCGACATTGATCACTTTAAGAATATCAATGATAGCCATGGTCATGCTATCGGCGATAAGGTGCTTAAAGAAGTAGCGGCATCGATTCGAGATACCGCCCGTAAAGGAGATGCTTTCTGTCGCATAGGAGGAGAAGAATTTCTGGTCGTTTGTCAAAATGGAAATGCCGATGCAAAACCGGTCATTCTTTTTGCAGAAAGACTTCGTCAACACGTTAAGAAACAAAAAATCACCATCAATGAAATTCACATTCAGGTTTCTATCAGTATCGGTGTTGCTCTAAAAGAAACCTCTATGAAAAATGAAGATCATTTAGTGAATGCTGCTGATAAGGCGCTTTATGCCGCTAAAAAAGCAGGAAGAGATAGAGTTTTTCTGGCGAGGGAAGATGAGTTTATTAACTGCAGCGACAAGTAATTATTGATCCGGCCCAGTGAAGTTTGAAGTCACTATCGACAATTATATCGCTTACATATTGAATCTATTGCCTTTAATATAATTCATAGTGATAACTTTATCCAGCCGGATCAATCAGGGAGCGCCATCAGAACTGATGCTAATTTCTGCCATCATGCTTCAAGTCATTGAAGCTGCATTGTCATTCATCCGCATGGTTAGCGCAATACGCTTGCGTTTCTCATCAATCTCCAGCACTTTGACTTGAACGACTTGCCCAACCTTGACGATGGTATGGGGGTTCTTTACAAAGGCATCGGCCAGGGCGGAAATATGCACCAGCCCATCCTGATGTACACCAATGTCAACAAACGCGCCAAAAGCGGCCACATTGGTGACCACACCTTCCAGGATCATACCGGGGTGCAAATCCCTGATGGTCTCAATGCCCTCTTTAAAAGTGGCTGTTTTAAAGGTGGAACGGGGATCGCGGCCGGGTTTCTCGAGTTCGTGCAGGATATCCTTGACGGTCAGCGGGCCGAATTGCGTTGTTACGTATTTTTCCGGACGGATTGATTTCAGTACCGGCTGGTTGCCGATCAGTTCGGTGACATCCAGTTTCACGTCAGCCAGAATGCGTTCCACCAGCGGGTACGATTCCGGGTGCACGGCGGAGGCATCGAGCGGGTTCGTGCCATTGGGAATGCGTAAAAATCCGGCGGCCTGTTCGAAGGTTTTTTCGCCTAACCCCGGTACTTTCAGCAATTCGGCGCGCTTTGCAAACCGGCCTTTGCCGTCACGGTAAGCGACGATGTTGTGCGCGATTTTACCGCTGAGTCCGGCCACGTAGCGCAGTAAAGCCGGAGACGCGGTGTTCACATCGACGCCGACCGCGTTGACGCTGTCTTCCACTATGGCATCGAGCGTGTGCGCCAATTGGCTTTGATTGACATCATGCTGGTATTGGCCGACGCCGATTGATTTCGGGTCGATTTTGACCAATTCGGCGAGCGGGTCTTGCAAGCGCCGGGCGATTGAGACCGCGCCGCGCAGCGATACATCCAGTTCCGGCAGTTCGTCAGAAGCTAACTCGGATGCGGAATACACCGAAGCACCCGCTTCGGATACCATGATTGACGTGAGCTTGAGCTGCGGATATTTTTTGATCAGATCCTTGGCCAGATGGTCGGTTTCCCGCGATGCCGTGCCGTTGCCGATGGCGATCAGCGAGGCCTGGTGACGCTCGGCCAGTTGTTTTAGCGTCTCGATGGCGCCATCCCAATCATTTCTGGGTGCATGCGGATAAATCGTGGCAGTGGCGAGTACTTTACCGGTGGCATCAACGACAGCCGCTTTCACGCCGGTTCGCAAACCCGGGTCCAAGCCGATGGTGATGCGCGGACCGGCGGGCGGGGCGAGCAGCAGGGCTTTGAGGTTTTGCGCAAAAACCTGGATGGCCTCGGTTTCCGCGCGTTCCTGCAAGCTGCTCATCAATTCCGTTTCCAGATGCGCAAAGATTTTCGCGCGCCAGGCTGAGCGCACGGTATCGGCGAGCCAGACATCGGCCGGGCGCTTCTGATCATGAATTTTGAAGTGCCGGGCAATCATCAGTTCGCACGGGTTGAACGTCAAATTGCGGGCTTTTTCTTCCAGTTCGCTATCCAGCAGCAGCTTCAGTTTCAGCACACCCTCACGTTCCCCACGCAGCAACGCCAATGCGCGATGCGACGGAATTTTGCTGATCGCTTCATGATAATCGTGATAATCGGTGAATTTGGTGTCACTGTCTTTTTTGTCCCTGGCGGCTTTGGCCGTCAGCACGCCATGCACGCGCAGATAGTCGCGCAACGTTTGCAGCAGCGGCGCATGCTCGGCGAAGCGCTCCATCAGAATATGCTGCGCGCCTTCCAGCGCGGCAGCCGCATCGGCGACACCGGGATTATCGCCTTCCTCGGTGGTAAACGGCGCTTTCAGGTACTTGGCAGCCTCGGCTTCCGGGTTCAACCTCGGATCGTTCAGCAGGGAATCGGCCAGCGGCTGCAAACCGGCTTCATGAGCGATCTGCGCCTTGGTGCGGCGTTTCTTGCGGTATGGCAGGTACAAATCCTCCAGATGCGCCTTGTCTTCCGCGTGCGTAATGGCATCAAGCAGTTCCGGCGTCATTTTGTTTTGTTTCTCGATCGCGGCGATGATCGCAGTCCGTCTTTTCTCCAGTTCGCGCAGGTGATGCAGGCGTTCCGCCAGCAGGCGTAATTGCGCATCGTCCAGCCCGCCGGTGGCTTCCTTGCGGTAACGGGCGATAAACGGCACGGTGGCGCCGTCATCCAGCAAGTGGATGGTGGCCTGGATTTGCGGCAATTTAACCGCGAGTTCTTTGGCGAGACGTTGTTCGATGGAGGGCAGCATGGGTCGTTATAAGGATGGATGAGGATAAAGTGTAAATTGATTGGGTTGGTATCCGTTGTAACGGAATTCTAACCATTACTCAGGCGCATTGGCTTGGTGCAGGACAATTTCCAGACCGGAGCCGCATTGCCAGCATAACTGAAAATTTCCTGGATTTTCTTCACCACAATGGGGACAGTGGATGATACCCGTAGTTGCCGGTGTCTTTTCATAGGTTTGAACAATCAATTTACCCCGGTCATAATCTTCATCACGCAGAATCCATACTTCTGGATACGCATGCGTAAAAGGAATGTCCCCCAATCCGCCTTGTGCATGCTGGTTAAATAATTGTGCCGGGATATAGGCGTGTTCAAGCAG
>CAKKRO010000079.1 GCA_919902625.1 Nitrosomonadaceae bacterium | reverse complement strand
TCACTTTCCAGAACGAGTTTGGCGTAAGTCTCCATGGTATTCTCGAGATGATCTTCCCGCCATTTCATATCCTGAGCAATATTGCCTTGCAGCAAGCTGACCGTTACCGGTTCTCCCTCTGGTTTGACCCATTCAATGGATTGCAAACAAAAACCGCTGAGCCAGATCAGCATAAAAGGCAATCCATAACGCCATTTTCTAAGACCCTTTTCAAACCAGATGAAAAGCAGGGCAGCGCTGAATACCACAACAAGTGAGATACCATAAACACCGGTTATGGGTGCAAACCCCGCCAATGGGCTGAAAGGCGCTTGCGAATAACCCAGCGCAAGCCATGGAAAACCGGTAAACAGACTGCCGCGCAGCCATTCAAACAACATCCATAGTGCAGCAGCTATTGATGCCCAGACGAACGGCGAGGCTAAACGAAACCTGGCTAATATCCCGATACTTAAAGCGGGAAATATTGCCAGATAAGCACATAATATGATCAGTGCAATTACGGCGATGGGCATGGGCATTGCGCCAAAATCATGCAAACTGACATAGATCCAGGTTACTCCCGCACTAAATAATCCCATGCCAAAACAAAATCCCATTAATGCTGCTTGCAGCGGAGTCCGGCTTTTGCGGCAGAATCCAAGCAATAAGGCCAGTGTGATGACGGGTACCGGGAAAAGATAGAATGGCGCAAAACCGAGTACAGTCAGTATACCCAGTAAAAAAATAATCATCAGCTTGAGGTAAAGATTCTTCAATCGTGTCAACGTAGGGTGCGTTAAAGAGGATGGCGGGAGCCAGGAATCTGCAGACTTAAGTCCGGCAAGTTCCAGGCTGCTACTTATATTATTATGTACAGTAAGAATTGATGTGAACTTTCATGATTTAATGTTGTTCTCAGCATTTGACTATCATAAATTAATCGATGATCCTTTTGCGCACAATTTTAATTGTGCTTTTGATGGCGGTTGAAATATGACAAGGCTAAATAATTATTTATTCACTTTATTGTCGGTATAAAAGTAGAATATGCTGCTCATCATTATCAGGGTAAGAGTTTACCAATGAATGGAAAGTCTATTGGATAAAGAATGATATTAAGCTATTTAATTTCATGGATCTTTTAGGCATTATGGAATAGTTGTATCTATTATCTTATATTTGGAAATCAATTGGATTTTTCATGAAATTTAAAATTCTATGCGTGTTATTGCTGTCTGGACTTACTGCCTGCGCGCAGATTCCTACTAAAAATGGGATAAAAGAAACAGGAGAATCCAACGAACAGGAAGAAGTCAGTCAACTGAATTTGCCCAAGCAGGAATTGACCGCCCCCATTTTATTTGATTTTTTAGTGGGTGAGACCGCCCTGCAGCGAGGCAATCTTGATATTGCGGTTAGCCGCTATGTTAAATTGGCAAAATCGACTCGCGATCCTCGCATAGCTAAACGTGCCACCGAAATTGCCCTGCATGCAGGATACCCCTTTGCAGTAGAACAAGCCGCGACGCTGTGGGTTGAACTTGATCCTGATTCAGCAGATGCCCGTCAAACCATTGCGGCATTATTGGTAAATCTAGGCAAGCTGGATGCGGCGCGGCCTCACCTGGAAAAATTATTAGCCTCCGAGAAAGACAATGTGGGTAATGCATTTATGCAATTAAACCAGCTGTTGTCACGGAATCCGAACAAAGCGGCAACACTGCAGTTAATACGGCAACTCTCTCAACCCTATACGGATGTGCCGGAAGTGCACTTCGCCATTTCTCAGGCAGCATGGTTTGCCAGTGAGCATCAGCTGGCTTTGGATGAAATGCAGCGTGCGCTTGCTTTGCGTCCCGATTGGGAAATTGCAGCCATTCATAACGGAAGGATATTGCAACGTATTTCAAGCACCGATGCGAGTGAATTTTATCGTAATTATCTGAAAAAATATCCTGCTGCAAATGAAATGAGGATAGCGTATACCCGGGTATTAATCGGCGATAACCATGTTGATCTGGCGCGGGAGCAGCTGCAACAGTTGTTGGATAAGAATCCAGAAGATGCTGAAATCATGTTGGCCATTGGGTTGTTAGCCACAGAAATGGGGGATTTTGATATCACAGAGACCAGTTTTAAAAAGGCGCTTGATCTGGGATATAAGGATCCAGGCGCAGTGCATTTCCACCTGGCACAGATCTATGAGGAAACAAAACGCCCTGATATGGCGATGGAATCCTATCAAATGGTAAAAAGTGGCGGCCGTTATTTACCGGCACAGATTCGTTATGCGGATTTGTTGGCTTTAAAAGGCTATTTGAAAGAAGCGCGCGAGCATTTACAGAAACTTCCGGCAGCCAATGATCAGCAGGCCGCCCATTTGATATTGGCGGAAGCGCAAATTTTGCGCAGATCTAAAGCCCATCAGGAGGTTTTTGATTTGTTGGATGATGGCTTAAAGAAATTGCCGGATTATCCCGAGCTGCTTTATGATCGTGCATTGACAGCGGATAAGCTTGGCAAGTTCAATATCCTTGAGCAGGATCTGCGTAAACTGATACAACTCAAACCCGACAATGCGCACGCCTACAATGCGTTGGGTTACAGTTTTGCTGAACGCGGCATTCAGTTGCCTGAAGCCTTGAAATTAATCAAGAGAGCGGTTGAGCTTTCCCCAGAGGATCCTTATATTATAGATAGCTTGGGCTGGGTATACTATCGCATGGGTAATTTTGTTGATGGATTGAATTACTTGAACATTGCTTTTGCGGCTCGCCCAGATCCAGAAATTGCAGCGCACTTGGGGGAAGTGCTTTGGGTGCGGGGCGCTAAAGAAAATGCTAAAGATATTTGGCGTTCCGCCTTAGAGAAAGATCCGGATAATGAAGTGCTGCTTGAAACCGTACAGCGCTTTATAAAAAATAACGTGATTGATTAATTTTGTTTTCTGAGCTTGGGTGTAATCTAACAGGCCGTTGAAAAACGTCTTCGAGGCAGCCGATGCAAGGCAAAAACAGGCGAAAAAGCGCAGTTTATACTTGATAAATGAGCATTTTGAGCCTGTTTTTAACACCGCAGCGGCAACGCAGATAGTTTTTCAACGCCTGCTAAAATCAGTTGATCTTTTTTGACGTGGGATCAAGCCAGGAGTCAACCGGGAGTTGGTGAGCGTCATGATAGGGCACAAATGCTATATCGTTCAAACGGCAGGTATAATGCAATGGGTCATCACTTAGGTTGTACAATTGAAATGGCGCTATCAATGAATATAATCAACGAACTTCCGGCGGTTGTCGGCAGAATTCTCAAAAATGCTTAATACTTTATCGGTACTCGAATTTAAAAGCAGTACTTTTTTTGCGCCTATCCTGATCCTTTTCAATAAGGATATCGCTGCAATTGAACAAGCATTGCAAGAGAAAATTAACTTGGCGCCGGAATTCTTTAGAGATTCCCCTCTGATTGTTGATCTGCGTGAGCTAAATAAGCAGAATCAGGATGTGGATTTTGTTCAGATAACAGAGATATTACGCAAAATAGGTTTTTTCCCGGTGGGTATACGGGGAGGTAATGAGCAACAAAATAAACAAGCGCATTCATTATCCATTCCGATAGATACAGTGCGCGAACAGGGTAGCCCAATCATCATTGGCGAGACACACAAACAGGAAAATATCAAGCAATCCCCTTCACAGCCGGAAGTGACAACGGCCAAGGAGCCGATCAGGCCTGCAGCGATTCCGCCGGTTTCTGCAGCCGCGACGTTAATTACTCACCCCATTCGTTCGGGCCAGCGTATCTACGCTGCGGGCGATTTGATCATTATGTCTCAGGTCAGTGCGGGTGCCGAAATTATGGCTGAGGGCAATATACATGTCTATAATACATTGAGAGGGCGCGCCTTGGCAGGCGTGCATGGCAACACGGCTGTCCGGATATTTTGTTTTGATTTACAGGCGGAGCTCATTTCAATCGCAGGGGATTATAAAACCAGTGAGGACTTAAACAAGCAAATGTACAAAAAACCGGTGCAGATATATTTGCAGGATCATGCTTTGATTATTAAAGAGATTGCTTAAGACCATATAGCGAAGGAGGCTCAATTGGCAAGAATTATAGTCGTGACATCAGGAAAAGGTGGGGTTGGTAAAACAACAACGAGCGCAGCGATTGCCATGGGGCTAGCAAAAAAAGGCCATAAAACAGCTGTGATTGATTTTGATGTGGGTTTACGAAATCTGGATTTGATTCTGGGTTGCGAACGACGGGTCGTATATGATTTCATCAATGTTATCAATGGAGAGGCCAGTATCAATCAAGCATTGATCCGCGATAAGAACTGTAATCTGCTTTATATTCTGCCCGCTTCCCAGACACGGGATAAAGATGCGTTGACACAAGAAGGTGTTGGCAAGGTTCTGGAAGAATTATCCAAGGAATTTGCATATATTGTTTGTGATTCTCCTGCAGGTATTGAGAAAGGGGCGAATTTAGCCCTTTATTTTGCAGATGATGCTTTTGTCGTCACCAATCCTGAGATTTCTTCGGTCAGAGACTCGGATCGCATGCTGGGCATCTTGTCCAGTAAATCACGGCGCGCTGAAAGAAATGAAGAGCCTATTAAGGAATATCTGCTACTGACCCGGTATGATTCGGACAGAGTGAGATCAGGTGAGATGTTAAGTCTTGACGATGTGCAAGAAATTTTATCTCTGGATTTACTGGGTATTATCCCTGAATCAAAATCAGTCCTGTCTGCATCTAATGCAGGTATACCGGTCATTCTGGATGAAAAGAGTGAAGCAGGTCAGGCTTATACTGACGTCGTTGCACGGTACTTGGGGGAGAAACGGCCACATCGATTTATTGATGGCAAACAAGGGTTTCTCAGGAGGCTTTTCGGGGGAAGAAAATGAGCTTACTGGACTATTTTAGATTATCCAAACCTAAAACCGCATCGCTTGCTAAAGAGAGATTACAAATCCTCGTAGCGCATGAGCGAAGTCATCGCAACCAACCTTCCTATTTACCCCAATTGCAAAGAGAGCTTTTAGAGGTTATTCGTAAGTATGTGAATGTGGATCAGAATGCAATATCGGTTAATTTCGAGCAAGATGAAAATCAGGAAACGCTGGAACTCAACATCGTGCTGCCTGATTATCAGCAAGCAAATAAGGGTTTGAATAATTAGAGGCTAACGGTCTCTTATTAGAGCATTGGCTAATTATGAAGCGATATCAGATAGCGTTAACACCGAATTGAAAGGTTTTAAATCACTGCCGGTCCGGCTCAGGGTTAATCGGCAGCGCATCAATGTCTGGATTCTAATATTCTGTATTTTCCCGCTGGCTTCCGGTTGTGTAACGCTGACGCATCAAACGACAACGGATACGATAGTCGCGACGGTTTTTACTGAACCTGCAGCAGATACTCAGAATGTGCCGGCCACTGATTTTAAGCTCCTCGGCAGGATATCCATCCAGAGTGGGAATGAGCGTTCTTCAGGTAGTTTCCGCTGGCAACATTTAGCGCTAAGTGATGAAATTCTATTATTTACGCCATTAGGTCAGGTGGTGGCGGAAATAACAAAAGATCATGATGGTGTGCGCTTGATTACTTCAAAACTCGAAGCTTTTTATGCAACAGATGTAGAAAGCCTGACCGAAGAAATTTTAGGCTGGCGTTTGCCACTCAATGGATTGCAATACTGGATACAAGGAATACATTCGCCGGCTACTGCAGCGGAAAAGGATCTGGATAATAAAGATCAAGTGGTGGCTATCCGGCAAGATGGCTGGAAAATTCATTATGCTAGTTATACGCCTGCGCAGTTGAATCAAATTCCTCTCCCCAGAGTATTGGATTTAAGCTATGAGAACCTGAGAATCAGACTGGTAGTGGATGATTGGAAAGCCCGCCGGTAAATATTTTCTACATTGAAGCCAACAATATAATTTTCTACGCGTTTATGTTTATATTCCCTGCTCCCGCTAAATTGAATCTTTTTTTACATGTCATAGGACGCAGGCAGGACGGTTATCATTTATTGCAGACAGTTTTCCGCTTTCTGGATTTTTCTGATCAATTAAGTTTTAGATTGCGTGCAGATGGCATGATCAAACTGCATAATCCCATTACCGGCGTACCAGAAGACAAAGATCTGTGTGTCCGTGCCGCCAAGCTGCTAAAGCATAAAACGGGCACCGGGCAAGGCGTTGATATTTTCCTGCAGAAACAGATTCCGATGGGTGGCGGATTGGGTGGCGGGAGTTCCGATGCAGCAACGACGTTGTTAGCACTCAATCAATTGTGGGAATTGCATTTGAACAGAGATCGGTTACTTGAATTAGGGCTTCAACTCGGTGCCGATGTTCCGGTATTTATTTTTGGACAAAATGCCTTTGCAGAAGGTATTGGTGAAAAACTCGTTGCCATCGAGCTGCCACCCGCCTGGTATTTGGTTCTTGTACCTTCGGTACAAGTGTCAACCGCAGAAGTTTTTGCAAGTAAAGAATTGACACGCAACACGATACCCATCAAAATACCGCCCTTTTCCGTCTGGCAAGGACATAATGATTTAGAATTAGTCGTTTGCCGGACATATCCTGAAGTAGCGAGATGTTTGGAGTGGCTAAAGCGATTGGAAAATACTACAATAACGGCAATGAGCGGTTCGGGTGCCTGTGTATTTGCTGAATTTGCGACCGAGTTGGCAGCACAGACTGCTTTTGAACAAATTCCTGGCGATATGAAAGGTTTTGTAGCAAAAGGGTTGGATTGTCATCCGATGTACCAGTCAATAGAATAAAGATTTTGGGGAGTCGCCAAGTGGTAAGGCACCGGATTTTGATTCCGGCATTCGTAGGTTCGATCCCTACCTCCCCAGCCAGATTTTAGTGAACATTTTAGTAAAGAGCCAAGCCTGAGTGTGAATCTATTTCATTCAGTAAGTAGATTAGTTTCAAGTCCGGCAGACTCCTGAGTCTTTGCGGGCAACCCTTTTCCAGCTAATTATCTCAAAGAAATGACATGTCTTATGACAGTTTGATGGTTTTCACCGGCACTGCCAATCCTAAATTAGCGCAGGATGCTGTCAAGCATCTCAATATCCATCTAGGGCGTGCTACGGTTGGGCGCTTCAGTGACGGTGAGATTATGGTGGAAATCCTTGAGAATGTGCGTGGAAAGGATGTTTTCGTATTGCAATCTACCTGTGCGCCTACCAATGATAGTCTTATGGAGATATTGGTCATGGTAGATGCCCTGAAACGTGCATCGGCTGGTCGCATTACGGCTGCAATTCCTTATTTTGGCTATGCGCGTCAGGACAGAAGACCACGCTCGGTTCGTGTGCCCATTACAGCCAAAGTAGTGGCCAACATGTTGGTAACGGTCGGAATTGATCGATTGCTGACCATGGATTTGCACTCGGACCAAATTCAGGGATTCTTTGATATTCCTGTCGATAATATTTATGGCATGCCTATCTTGTTGGGGGATGTCTGGAAGCATAATTACCAGAATCTGGTAGTGGTATCGCCCGATGTCGGTGGTGTGGTACGCGCCAGACATATGGCCAAGCGTTTGGAATGCGATCTGGCAATTATTGATAAACGGCGCCCGAAACCCAATGAAGCAAAAGTGATGAACATCATTGGCGAAGTTAAGGATCGTACTTGTGTCATCATTGATGACATGGTGGATACTGCCAACACCCTATGTGAAGCAGCCGGAGCGTTGAAGCAGCAAGGCGCAAAAGCTGTATTGGCTTATTCAACACATGCCGTATTGTCCGGTAATGCGGTAGAACGCATTCAGAGTTCGGCTCTGGATAAGCTGGTAGTCACTGACACAATACCTTTGCGCGCAGATGCGATGGCTTGCGATCGTATTTGCCAGCTTAGTATTGCAAACTTGCTGGCTGAAACTATGCTGCGTATCAGTAATGAAAGTTCATTAAGCTCGCTATTTATGGAGTGAATTAGCCCCGTTTTTTTAACCGGTTTGTTTGGTCGCGGACAAATCACAATTATGGAGTGGTAGAAATGAAAATTGAAATCAGTGCCGACAAGCGCACATTGCAGGGAAAGGGTGCGAGCCGCCGCCTGCGTGGTTCTGGTAAAG
>CAKKRO010000078.1 GCA_919902625.1 Nitrosomonadaceae bacterium | reverse complement strand
TTATTGGTAAGGAAATAGTTTGGAACGCGGTTTTTATACGATTATGGCGGCGCAGTTTTTCTCTTCCCTGGCGGATAATGCGTTGCTGGTTGTGGCGATTGCGCTGTTGATTGATCTGCATGCCCCTGCCTATTTAACACCCATGCTGAAGTTTGTCTTTGTACTGTTCTACGTTATTCTTGCTCCTTTTGTTGGCGCATTTGCCGATTCTATGCCAAAAGGGCGCGTCATGTTTATTAGTAATACCATCAAAATCACAGGTTGCGGATTATTATTTCTCGCCATGCATCAATATTTTGCACTGGCTGCTTATGCCGTTGTGGGTTTGGGGGCGGCAGCTTATTCGCCGGCTAAATATGGCATATTGACGGAATTATTACCCCCCGAGAAACTGGTGATTGCTAACGGGTGGATTGAAGGATTAACGGTCGCTTCCATAGTATTAGGTACCGTACTGGGCGGTGTTCTGATTACACCTGCCGTTGCAAATGTTTTAGTGGAATTCGATTTTCCAGTCATTGAAACAGGTATTGATAACGCGCTGGAAATCAGTATTTTTCTGATAGCCATCATTTACGCTGTTGCGGCGGTATTCAATTTGTATATTCCTAACACGGGAGTTGATCACCGTATTCCCAAGAAAAACCCTTTTTATCTGATCCATGAATTTGGCCATTGTATAAGGTTGTTATGGACGGACAAGCTTGGACAGATTTCGCTTGCAGTCACGACTTTGTTCTGGGGGGCAGGCGCAACACTACAGTTTATTGTGCTGAAATGGGCGGAAGTTGCCATGAATTATCCACTCAATCAAGCCGCTCAACTACAGGGTGTGGTTGCTGTGGGTATTGCGATAGGCGCTGTCATGGCGGCCCGGTGGATTTCATTAAAGCAATCAGTAAAAGTCATTCCGCTGGGTATTGCAATGGGTATCGTTGTGATGGCCATGATTCTGGTAAAAGACTTGTGGCTCGCAATTATCTTGCTGATGCTGATTGGCGGATTGGCAGGATTCTTCGTAGTGCCGATGAATGCTTTATTACAGCATCGTGGGTATATTCTGATGGGAGCAGGGCACTCCATTGCAGTACAAAATTTCAATGAAAACTTGAGTATTCTGGTAATGTTGTCACTTTATGCTTTGTTGATATTGTTCGAAGTACATATTTATATGGTTATAGCCGTTTTTGGATTATTTGTATCTGTCATGATGGCCTTGATCAGGAAATGGCATCTGCTAAACCAGAGTAAAGAGGATTCACTTCATTTAATTGGCGCTAGAAAGATACACTAATTTCAATGTATCAAAGTTATGGATATATATTAAGTGTATGATTTATAGCAGTGATTGCATGGTTGATCGGGCGAAACATAAATCTTTCCATGCTTTTGCTTTCTCTGGAAGAGCGCGCAATAAATAGGCAGGGTGATAAGTGACAATTAAGGGTATGCCTGAATAATCATATAGTTTGCCGCGCAAACTGGAAATGCTGTCTTCACATCCAAGAAGATTCTGTGCGGCGACTTTTCCTAATGCAATAATAAGTTTCGGTTTGATTAATTCAATTTGTCTTGTCAGATAAGGCTCGCATTGATGAGCTTCATTTGAACTGGGGTTTCTATTGTTAGGCGGGCGGCATTTTACGATGTTGGTAATATAAACGTGATGACCGCGTTCTAGCCCGATAGCAGCCAGCATTTGATCAAGCAGCTTGCCGGCTTGTCCTACAAAAGGTTCACCGGTTGCATCTTCTCTTGCACCGGGCCCTTCGCCCACAAAGAGCCAATCCGCATTTTCATCACCAACGCCAAATACTGTGTGAGTGCGTGTTTGGCTTAGAAGGCAAGCTGTGCAATGGGATACCGTTAATTTAAGCTGATCCCAGTTCATCTGTTGAATTTCTTCGCACGGTTTGGAATCTTTTGCAGGATCAGGCGGAAACATCAAGTCTCTGGCTGTTGTTTGTTGTGTTGACTTATTTTGCTTTGACGTCTCTGATTTTAAATGCCACAAAGGTGCCAAATCCAATTCTTTGAGTATTTGTCTGCGCCGGGTATTCATAACATTAATTGCATGACAAGCGCATCTTCACGTCCGCACATTGCGGGATAATAGCCTTTGCGAGTGGCGATTTGCTGGAAACCCATTTGTTGATAGAGGTATGCAGCACCGTGATTGGATTCGCGCACATCCAGCAGCATCGATTTTGCATGCTCTTCTTTGGCGAGTTGAATAAAATGTTGCAGTAGTTTTTTGCCCCAGCCTTTTTTCTGCCAATTGGCAGCGATACCAAGGGTGAGAATATGCGCTTCCTCGGGGCTCATCATCATGATTCCATAACCAAGAAGAGTATCAGACTGCTCCATGACCCGGCATAAATATCCGGTTTTGATTGAATCTGCAAAATTCATGAGTGACCATGGAAAAAGAAAAATTTCTCGCTCAATAAGGATGACCCGGTCCAGGTCTGATGAGTGCATTTCTCTGATTCTAACCGGTTGTTGCAATGTTGTATTCATCGCTCATTTTCCTTCAATGCTACTTTGTTACGGATATAAACAGGTGTAGCGTTAGCCGGGTCGGTATTAGTTTCATCGGTAAATTTAGGTATCGCAAGTTGCGCTATCTCCCGTGCGTGGGGGTGAAGCCCGTAGTGAATCTGGCGAATATTTTTACTGTAAAATGCCGGTAATTCTTTATTGTAAACATCAAAGCCACTGCCGCCGCCATTCCATCCGCTTCCCATTAATGAAGGTGCATGACGGGGTGAACAGAGTATAGGCGGACTGACAGTTTGCCAATAATTATCCGTTAATTTCTGATAAGCAGCATGATAGATCTCACCCATGCGAGCATCAAGTGCGACAATGATTCTTTGTTCCCCCATTTTTTGTGCCACTGCTTCAAGTGTACTGATTCCTGTTACCGGGAGATTGGTGGCATATGCCAAACCTTGAGCAACACCGCATGCAATGCGCAAGCCGGTAAAAGAACCGGGTCCTGCGCCAAAAGCGATGCCGTCAATTTGTGTCAATGATAACTCAGCTTCTGCCAGTATTTCTTGTACCATCGGCAGAAGAATTTCAGAATGACAGCGATCGGCAAGAATTTCTTTATGAAGTACTTTGTCACCGAGATACAGTGCAACAGAACAAAATTCAGTAGAGGTTTCGAGGGCGAGAATTTTCAATGTCGTTAGATTGATGAGGTATCAGGAGATTTTATTCGAGGGTAATCAAGTATGGTTGCATCGGGATACATTCTTTTATCAATATCAGCTTATTTTAAGCACCACTGATTCAGTGGAATATAGTCAATACCATGGTCAGTTTGTCTGGATTGTACGAGAGACCATTGATTAACATGCCATTTGATGGGTTTAGCCAGGTCTATTCTGGCTTGATGAGTTGCTTTTCTGATTAATGTAATATGCGGTTTGTAGGCACGTTTATCAAATGAGAAGCCGGCTTCTGACAGTACGTTCTTCAGTGAATCGACGAGAGAGAATAGTTCGACAGGGAATTGCTTTGCCTGAATATAAACAATTTGACTCTGTTTCCAGCAGCGTATTTCCTCCAGGCTTAATTCAAATTTTTCCGCAGAAATATTTCTCATAGCCTGCTGAAGTGTCTCAATACGATGAGCACTGACATTTCCCAAGAATAATAAGGTAAGGTGTATATATTGTGATTTGATTTTGCGGCCGCCGCAAATGGATTCAAGTATTCCAGCTTGATGAGCCAATTGATCTTGCACAAATTTGTTAGGGAAAATGGCAAAAAATACTCGAATAGGTTTTATATGGGTATCAGAATACTTTTCAATCAATCTTGTTTTCCACACGGTCAATTAAGCACACAACTTCTGCCACAATACCTTCTTGACGGCCAATAGCACCCAGATGTTCGGCCGTTTTTGCTTTGATGTTGATATTACTAACATGGGTTTTGAGATCTTGGGCGATATTCATAGCCATGGCAGGAATATGAGGCGCCATTTTGGGAGCTTGAGTAATAATGGTTGCATCAATATTGATAAGTTTGTAACGGTTATTTTCTAGTAAAGTGTATACACTGCGTAATAGCACACGGCTATCAATATTTTTATAGCGTGAATCAGAATCAGAAAAATGTTTGCCGATATCCCCCAATGCCGCAGCGCCTAATAGGGCATCGCAAATTGCATGCAGCAGTACATCGGCGTCAGAATGGCCTAGTAAGCCTTTTTCGTAAGGAATAGTTACTCCGCCGATGATCAGTGGGCGACCGCCAACTAATTGGTGCACATCAAAACCTTGCCCAATTCTCATTGTATTCATGGATTGTTCCTTTTTTGTATGATCAATTCGGCTAAAGCCAAATCCTGAGGGTAGGTTACTTTAAAATTATAAGCATCACTGACTACGAGTTTTGGCTGAAGTCCCAAGGCTTCAACAGCGCTGGCGTCGTCTGTGACATTGATGTGTACTGAATTATGCAGTGCTTTGGTGAGTAAATCATATCGAAACATCTGGGGTGTTTGTGCTTGCCATAAATTTTCTCTGGATTCAGTATGTGCGACCCGATCTTCAGAATTGCTGCGTTTTAATGTATCAGCAACAGGTACCGCCAGTAATCCACCTATTTCGTCGCCGGTTAATTCATTGATTAACTTGTCTAGTTGGACAGAGGTTAGGCAAGGCCGGGCAGCATCATGTACCAATATCCAATCATCTGCGCCAACCAGATTTTTTTGTTTTGCTGTGGTGAGGGCATTAAGTACGCTTTCCGCTCGAGTTATGCCACCGCAGTTCAATACAGTTAGTTTCTCTGAAAATGCTGACCAATCATGTTTGTGCCATTCATTATCATAGGGTGCAAGTATGACAAATACTCTAATAATGAATCGGTTTCGATATAGAGTATCTATCGCATGATAAATCATAGGTTTATTATTCAATAGCAAATATTGTTTAGGTAACTCATTGGCCATGCGCGAACCAGAACCTGCTGCTGGGATTAAAGCAAAAAACTTTGACATCGTTGAGCTTATGAAAGATTGAATAAACAAAATTGGCTGGCACATAAAAATGTACAAGCCTTTGGCAGTATGAGCAAAGAATTATAAATTCTTTTACTGACCGATGGTTTGAAATTGCTTGCTTATGTATCCGAGAGTTTTTGCTGTTTTTAAAGGAGTGGCGCGATTTGCTGGAACTAATGGAAGGCGCTCAAAACTTAGACTCACTAATAGTATAATTAACGAATTAAATTTTAGGTGGAAATTATGGAAGCAGAACAAATCAATGCCATTTCTAATCATCTTCAGGATCTGGACAATCGTGCAAGTGAATTACGGAGGTTTCTTTGACTTCGATACCAAACAGATTCGATTAAATGAATTAACCCGGCTACTTGAGGATCCGTCCATTTGGAATGACAGCAAGCGTACCCAAGAGATAGGCCGCGAGAAAAAGCTATTGGAAGATACTGTTGTTACATTGGAATCCATGGAACAACAGTTGCATGACGCCCAGGAGCTATTTCAAATAGCGAAGGATGAGGCAGATGATGCGGCTCTTGAAAGTATTGCTGCTGATGTCAGTAAGGTGGAGAAAGTAATAGCAGATCTGGAATTTCGACGCATGTTCTCTGATCCAATGGATCCGAATAATTGCTTTGTGGATATTCAATCAGGCTCTGGAGGAACGGAAGCACAAGATTGGGCAGCAATGCTTGAGCGTATGTATCTTCGCTATTGCGAAAGGCAGGGATTGAGTGTTGAGGTTATGGAAGAGTCGCCGGGTGATATTGCTGGTATTAAAAGTGCCAGCCTAAAAGTATCGGGTGAATATGCGTATGGTTATTTGCGTACCGAAACCGGCGTACATCGCCTGGTCAGAAAATCACCATTTGATTCCGGCAATCGCCGGCATACCTCTTTTGCCAGTGTTTTTGTTTATCCTGAAGTGGATGAGTCGATAGAGATCGAGATTAATCCGGCAGATTTAAGGATAGATACATTCCGAGCTTCCGGTGCGGGTGGTCAGCATATTAATAAGACAGATTCTGCTATTCGTATCACACACAATCCAACGGGAATAGTTGTTCAGTGTCAGAACGGACGTTCGCAGCATCGCAATAAAGCAGATGCGCTTGCAATGCTAAAATCGAGATTATATGAAGCAGAGTTGCGGAAACGTAATGATGAGAAGCAGGCAATAGAAGAGACTAAGACAGATATCGGTTGGGGTCATCAGATCCGGTCCTATGTATTGGATCAGTCACGGATCAAGGACTTGCGAACAAATTTGGAGATTGGGAATACACAGAGTGTTTTGGATGGGGATTTAAATGATTTTATCGAGGCAAGTCTCAAACAAGGTGTTAGATAAAATGATCTGAGAAAATATTGAATGGTTGTATTTAAAAGTCTTTTTGAAATAAGCGAGCTGTCTGAAATCATTATCTGAGAATTAAATAAGGATAAAGCGTAGAAATGGCTTGACCAGTTATGTGGAGTCTGTATAATTCCGTTCTTCGCTGCTTGGCGAAATATAAAAAAGTATCTAAGCAGTAACGCTCTTTAAAAAATTACAATCGATAGGTGTGGGTACTTAGTAAGGGATGAGTTTGAAATAAAACTCAAAGAAATTAAGTACTCGCAAGAAATAAGTAGATATTGGTTAATTAATCAACATCAACAAAACGTCAAGCGAGAGTTTTAACAGAATTGAACTTAAGAGTTTGATCCTGGCTCAG
>CAKKRO010000077.1 GCA_919902625.1 Nitrosomonadaceae bacterium | reverse complement strand
AGTTCTTCCAACAGTGCCAGAACGACGGGATGATCGGGAATGCGCAGTCCGATGGTATTGCGTTTGGGGTGTTGCATGCGGCGCGGAACTTCCTTGGTCGCCTGCAAAATAAAGGTGTAGCTGCCGGGTGTCGTAGCTTTGAGTAAGCGGTATTGGCTGTTATCCACTTTGGCGTAGGTCGAAATTTCCGCCAGATTCCGGCATACCAGTGTGAAATGATGATGATCATCCACTTGCCGGATGGTACGGATACGCGACATCGCGCTTTTATCCCCGAGATGGCAACCCAGGGCATAACAGGAATCCGTGGGATAAACAATGACCCCGCCGTCGCGTACTATCGCAACAGCTTGTTTGATCAGGCGTAAATGAGGATTATTGGAGTGAATTGAGAAAAATTGAGCCACGTAATGACCGTATTTGAATTAAATGAGCATATCAATCAGTTCGAAGCATCACTTTATGTATTATTTTCCAGTCATGCCAAACGGGTGTGCATCCCAAAGGAAATTCGGGCAATTGTCCTAGATCGAAATGGCTTTCGCCCGGACCGTGAAAATCTGAACCGCAGGAAACCAGCAAATCCCTGTTTTGTGCATGCTGGGCAAAGTGTTTGACCTGCTCGGGTGTGTGGCTGGCAGTAACCACTTCAATGGCTGATCCGCCCAGGGCGCAGAACTCATTGAATAGGTCATTGAGTACATTTTTTCCCAAATCATAGCGTCCCGGATGCGCAATGACGGCTTGCCCGCCGCTTCCACAGATCCAGTTTACCGCATCGCTGAGTGTTGTCCATTCATGCGGTGTATATCCCGGCTTGCCTTTAACCAGATATTTTTTAAACACTGATTTTACGTCTTTGGCATGGCCTTGCTCAACCAGAAAACGCGCAAAGTGTGTGCGCCCGATCAACCGCCGCTCGCCCACATGGGCATAAGCACCCTCAAGACTGCCGTGGATACCGATTTTTGAGAGTTCTGCGGCAATGTTCTCGGCGCGTTGTGAGCGGCCTGCGCGGATAGTGGCAAGGCCTTCGACGAGTGGCGTATACTCGGGATCAATGTCCAGCCCCACAATATGGAGTGTGCGGCCACGCCAACTGACGGATATTTCCACGCCGTTGATAAATGTGATATTTTTCGCGTCGGCTGTTTGACGCGCTTCGGCAAGCCCGGCAATATCGTCGTGATCGGTTAAGGCCAGCGTTTCAACACCCCGCGTGGCGGCACGTTCTACCAGTTGTGCGGGTGTTAGCAGGCCATCGGAAATGGTGGAATGACAATGCAGGTCAATGTTGAGCATGAAGCAAATTATAGGCGCAAAGCAGGACACGCATCATAACAAATAACCTGGGTTAAGAAAAACTATTGTGTTGGATAATTAAAAGGATAGTGTTGTAGGGATCAGAATGAACAAACAATTGACTGTATGGAATCATATTGCCGCTGCTCCGCATCGCAGCTTGTTTCTGGCTGGCGCGCTGCAGGGTGTGCTGACATTGCTTTGGTGGGTGTTCGATCTGACCGGGCGTTATGCCATTGCGGGATCAGCGACAGTTTGGAGCATTGCGCCCACCTGGGCGCATGCCTTCCTGATGATCTATGGCTTTTTCCCGTTCTTTATTTTTGGCTTTCTGTTTACCACTTATCCCAACTGGATGAATGGCGAGAAAGTGAAGCCGCGTGAATACATGACCACCTGCTTATTGATGGTTGCCGGTATTGGATTGTTCTATGCCGGTTTGTTATTCGACAAAATCATCATAATGGCGGGCGTGGCGATCATGCTGACCGGCTGGAGTGTTGCCGTGTATGTGTTATTCCGCATCCTGTTCAAGGCAACGGGTCAGGATAAACGCCATGCGGTGGTCACCAGTGCGGCACTGTTAATGGGCTGGCTGGGTATGGCGGCTTAT
>CAKKRO010000076.1 GCA_919902625.1 Nitrosomonadaceae bacterium | reverse complement strand
TTCAAAACTTCTTTGGTTTGAATTTTGGGTATGTCTGCCCGAACAAAATATCCGTATGTAATGATCTTGCGTTGTAATAATGAGCGATCACGAGTCAGCACCGTCCGTTGTTGTTCACTGGCTATTTGGGCGGCTTCGTCATCGTCGTAATCATTGCGATAGAGGCAATCAAATCCCAGCAATCTTAAATAACGCGCCAGTCTCCCAAGATTGGCATCCGCTATAAATACAGGCGGGCGTGACGGTTCCGGGCGAAGCCGCAGTGACAGCATCACTCCGGGATTTTCAGATACAGGATAAACCTGGATGTAATCATCATCCTGCACAATGTAGTTAAAATCCACTGCAATCCCATTGACCAGAATCAGTTCGATTTCCGTGTGCGGCACATTAAAAGATTCGATCATGTCCTTAACCGAAGCTTTACGGTCAAAGTTATGAACAATTTCTGTATTGCGCAGCACTGACGCAATCAAATCATTCAATGCATGGTAAAAACGTATTCTGATCTGTGCCATTGATAACGCTGCCCTCAATTAAATCACCATTGAAATCTAGGAGCCTGTCGGACTTAAGACTAATCTACTGCGCCAATGGGATAACGGTTCATATTTCCTCAATTTTTCGTTGCATAGTCTAGCTATGCGCCTCAAAATTAAGAAAATCTGTACTCGCTCTCCCACTTGGCTCGTAACGATTGCTTAAGTCCGACAGGCTCCTAGCAGAATAGTCTGGGCGGCGTATATTGGCGGTATTCTCATTGGCGTTGTCTTCGGAGCAATCCTGCGTGATTTACCAATCAGTGCCGGGATGGCTTCATCTCGAGAATTAACCCTCATCCAATAGCGCCCCCACCAGTCTGGCTTCTATTTCCTGGTATTGCGGGTTGTTGTTGCGGGTTACAGTGGGTTCTTGCCAAGCGGGATTCTGACGCAGGGCGCTGGTCAGTTTGCTCCAGTTATCCGGTAATTTCTCAGTATCCGCCGTGTCCACTTTCATTGTATCTTGAGCGGCATGACCACGATGCATCAGTTTCTTCAGCAAGTGTTTTTGGCGCAGATACAGTATTTGCAAAGTAATCTCGTCGGCGCATTGCCATTTTGCACCTTGGACAGTTGCTTTGATTTCGTCGCCATAGCGCCGGAAAGTCGACCAACCGGCACCGGCGATAGCACCCAGCGCACTGGCTGCGCCCAGACTCATGCCACCCACCATCAAGTCAATACCGGCGCCGGCAGCGGCACCTTTGGCAGCGGCACTGCCTACGTCCAATCCATAGGCCTTGAGTATGCCGGGGGCAAAGATGTCCAGTTGCCAGTGACCATTGCTGACAGGAATTTTCTGGATGGCGACATCTTTTTCAGAGAAATTGAAGATGGACAATAAATCATGGAGGCAGCGCTGCTCGGCTTTCCTGACAAAATCATGCAGCCGATCTTCAGTCAACGAATCAGCAATCCGATTATTTTGGGTTGCCTTGCTTTCGCGATAGCAAGCGACATTTACAATCAGTTCAGTAACCCGCTTGGCGCCCGATAAGCAGAGCTGGTTCCATAATTTAGCGCGATGATCAATCAGTTTTTGTAATGGGGTGTAACGCGATTCCACCAGAGATTGTATTTTCTGATAAAGCCGTTTCTCCGCTTCAAAAGTAAATGCGACCGTATCAAATTCAAGCGTTGCGTGTATGTTGTACATTGCCAGATGTTGCCGCCATTTCGCAAGTTCCTGATCATGTCCGGCAATAAAGTTAAACACCGGGATCATCGGCTTGGCGGACTGGGTGAGTATATCCAGCTCAAGACGGTATTTTTCCAGAAAGGGTTCGCGCACATCGATGATATAGAGAAGTATATCGCTGCGTAATATCTGGCGGATCACTTTTGCTTCCTGTTCCAGCGGGTCATTGACGGAAACACGCGTCACAAAATGCTCCAGGATTTGAACCGGCGGCAGTGATTTTAACTTTGTATGCAGCTTTCTGATATGCGCGGCTAAAGCCCGCGAGTCTTCCAGACCCGGCGTGTCATACAAATTCAGAATCGGCTCATTGTCTGCGGAAATGGCCGCCTGCTCTACGTGCCGCGTAGTGCCTGCGGCATCTTCAATGACGCCGAATTCGGTGCTGCGCAGCATGGTGCGGATCAGTGATGTTTTACCCGTGTTGGTATGCCCGACAACGGCAACATTCAGCAATGAATAGTTATCCGGGCGGTTTGGATTGCTTACTATCATCATTTATTGGGTAATGACATGTTCTGCGGGAATGCTACAGGCTTCCGCCAGACGAAACCAGGCAAATTCACGCGCGCTGGCAACGGGAGCCGATGGTTTGGTTAAAAGAATGAGCCAGGGTTTCTCAGCGGTGCTGTCGACCAGTTCCTTGATAAGGCG
>CAKKRO010000075.1 GCA_919902625.1 Nitrosomonadaceae bacterium | reverse complement strand
CCCGTGCATCAAGGGCAATCTCCAGGACACCCTATGTACATCCTGGGACAAACCGGCGGTCAGGAAAATGTTGCACTGACCATTAATGAGCTGCCCGCGCATAGCCACCCGGCGACAGCCACCTCAACTTCCACCTCGGCAGTGAATCCCGGCGCAGCGGCAACTTCGACACTCAAGGCGGCCAACAGTGATCCTAATGCGAGCACGCCTCAAGGAAATTCACTACCGCAAGGAGCCAGGGGAGCAAATATTTATTCCACAACCGCACCCAGCGTCAGCATGAATGCAGCTTCCATTGAAACCACGCTGAGCGGAATAGGCATAACAACCACGACAAGCACCAACGTCAGTGTCGGCAATGCCGGAGGATCGCAACCGTTCTCAATCATGCAGCCGTACACCACCGTGAACTGCATTATTGCATGGCAAGGCGTCTTTCCTTCACGGCCATAAACAGCACTGGCTGGAACCACGAATGGACACGAATACACACTAATAATTAGAAAATAGCTTATTTTATGAATTAAAAATTAGTGTTCATTCGTGTCCATTCGTGGTTCCCCACCGTTAAAATGAAAAGAATCCTGTCAATACTTCTGTGCCTGGCGGCCCTCCTCTTTGCAGGCAGCGCCGGAGCCAGTACCTCGCAGCCGCTGCAAGAAGCCCAGGCGATGCTGGCGGCAGGCGATTATGAAAAAGCGTTTGCCGCTTACTATACAGCCGCTGAGAAGGATCAAAACCCGCTGGCCCAATTCTCCATCGGTCTTTTTTACCAGAACGGCTGGGGGCGTGCCGTGGATAAAATAGCCGCCTGTCAATGGTTTGAACAAGCAGCCCAGGGCGGCATCCCCACCGGGCAATATCAGGCTGGCATTTGCCTTGAAGAAGGGGTGCATCGCCCGCCGGATTACGCAGCGGCAGCCAACTGGTTTGAAAAAGCTGCGCAAGCCGGGCAGTTTCATGCCTACTGCAATCTCGGCAACCTCCACATGACCGGGAAGGGCGTTCCCAAAGATCCCGTCAAAGCGCTGCAACTTTGCCATCCTGCCGCACAGCAGGGCTCCATTCCGGCGCAACTATGGATGGGAAGATTTTATCTCGAAGGCGGCCTTTCCATTCAGGATGATCAGGAAGCCTATCGCTGGTTTGAAGCCGCCGCGCAAAAACAATCTCCCGAGGCTTTTTACTATTTAGGCATTCTCCTGCAGAAAGGATTAGAGGAAGGGCGCACGGTGGAAAAATCCCGGCGGATGTTTGAGCAGGCCGCCGCACTCAAGTATGTGCCGGCCTATTTTCAGACCGGAAAAAGCTTTTATCATGC
>CAKKRO010000074.1 GCA_919902625.1 Nitrosomonadaceae bacterium | reverse complement strand
TGCCGATACACTCGAAACTGTAATCGGCGCCGCCGTCAGTCAGTTGCACCACGGCGTCGACGATATTGGGCACATCGTTCGGGTTGATGAAGTGTGTCATGCCGAATTTGCGTGCCATGGCTTCGCGCTGCGGATTGATATCGATACCGATGATTTTATCCGCGCCGACCATCCGCGCGCCTTGTATCACGTTCAAGCCGATGCCGCCCAGACCGAATACCGCGACATTGGCGCCCGCTTCAACCTTGGCGGTATAAATCACCGCGCCGATGCCGGTTGTCACACCGCAACCGATATAGCACACCTTATCAAAAGGCGCATCCTCGCGGATTTTTGCCAGCGCGATTTCCGGTACTACGGTGTAATTGGAGAAAGTGGACGTGCCCATGTAATGAAACAGCGGTTTGCCGTCGATTGAGAAACGTGACGTGCTGTCCGGCATCACGCCGCGTCCTTGCGTGCTGCGGATGGCCTGGCACAGGTTGGTTTTTTTGGAAAGGCAGAACTTGCATTCGCGGCATTCCGGCGTGTATAGCGGAATGACATGATCGCCTTTGCGCAACGATTTGACATTGGGGCCGGCATCAACCACTACACCGGCGCCTTCATGACCGAGAATAGCCGGGAACAAACCTTCTGGATCGGCACCGGAGAGCGTGTAATAATCGGTATGACAAATGCCGGTGGCTTTTATTTCTACCAATACTTCGCCGGATTTCGGGCCTTCCAGATCAACTTCTTCAATCGTTAACGGTTGACCGGCTTTCCAGGCAACAGCGGCTCTTGTTTTCATCAGAGTATTTCCTTTTTATTAGTGCGAAGATGCGCCAGCAGGCCTTGACTGGCTTCTTCAACCATATCCAGCACCAGTTCAAACCCTTGTGATCCGCCAAAGTAGGGATCGGGCACTTCAATATCGAAACCGGTTTTTTTGCCGTATTGCATGAATAATTGAATCTTGTTGACGTGCTGTTGGGGACTGCGTTGTCGCAGTAAAGTGAGGTTTTCCTTATCCATGGCAAGAATATAGTCAAATTCCTCGAAATCGCTCGTTTGAACTGCTCGGGCACGCAAATCATGCATTTTATAGCCACGCCGTAACGCAGTATTCTGAGCGCGCTGATCCGGCGGATTTCCTATGTGATAAGCATGTGTACCAGCGGAATCAACTTCGATCATATGATCAACCTCAGCTGCTTTTACGAAATGCCTGAATACAGCATCGGCTGTCGGTGATCGACAGATATTGCCCATGCAGACGAATAATATTTTGGTTTTCTTGAGTGGTTCAGCTTTCATATAAATTTTTTAAAAAAATAATAGAGAATTTATCATCAGATGGATTTATGTGGGATAAGGAATTTAAAATTTATATGCGGTTTAATTTATTTCCATGAAATTACGATTTACTAAAAATATTTTCTGCAAATGTAGATTAGTTTTCTTTTAGAGAACCGTGTAAAATTATGTCCTTTTTTCCATTTCATTCCAAAATTTTAGTGGATCTGTAATCAGTGGCATTCTACGTACAAAAATATGGCGGCACATCAGTTGGAAGTACCGAGCGGATAAAAAATGTGGCTCGCAGGGTAGCAAAATTCCATGCGCAAGGACACCGGATTATAGTTGTTGTTTCCGCCATGAGTGGTGAGACAAACCGGCTTATAGCTCTGGCTCATGAAGTTCAGGAAAATCCCAATCCCCGTGAATTGGATGTGATGATTTCTACCGGTGAACAGGTATCGATCGCATTACTGTCCATGGCGTTAATGGAGCTCAATGTTAAAGCCAAAAGTTATACAGGATCGCAAGTTAGAATCCTGACCGATAGCACACATACTAAAGCACGCATACTCAGTATTGATGAAGCAAAGATCCGGGCGGATCTGAATGCAGGCTATGTGATAGTGGTTGCTGGATTTCAGGGCGTTGATGAGAAGGGCAGCATCACTACGCTGGGTCGTGGAGGATCAGATACTACCGGGGTTGCACTGGCGGCTGCTCTGAAGGCTGATGAGTGTCAGATTTACACTGATGTTGATGGAATCTATACAACAGATCCACGAGTGGTCGCTGAAGCAAGAAGACTCAATACCATAACCTTTGAAGAAATGCTTGAAATGGCGAGTCTTGGCTCCAAGGTTTTACAATTGAGATCTGTTGAGTTTGCAGGAAAATATAAAGTAAAGCTGAGAGTTTTATCCAGCTTTGAGGAGGAAGGGCAAGGTACCCTGATTACTTTTGAGGAAGATGAAAATATGGAACAAGCCGTTATTTCAGGTATCGCATTTAATCGTGATGAAGCGAAAATTACTGTGATAGGCGTTCCCGATCATCCCGGCATTGCTTACCAGATCCTGGGGCCGGTAGCTGATGCCAATATTGATGTGGACATGATTATCCAGAATGTCGGGCATGATGGTTTGACGGATTTCTCATTTACGGTTCATCGCAATGAATTTAAAAATACCATGAATATCTTGAGAGAAAAGATCCAGCCTCATATTGGTGCACGCGATGTGCTCGGAGGTGATAGAATCGCAAAGGTTTCGGTCGTTGGCGTGGGTATGCGCTCTCACGCGGGTATTGCCAGTAAAATGTTCCGTGTGTTGGCCGAAGAAGGGATTAACATACAGATGATTGCCACTTCTGAGATAAAAGTATCGGTTGTTGTCGATGAAAAATATATGGAATTAGCCGTCAGGGTGCTCCATAAAGCATTTGATCTCGAACAGGCGCTTTGATTTAGAAGACAGACAGAATTTGACCAGGAAGATGTAACCCGTTATCCTGCCACATCAAAAAAACGGAGAGATGGCCGAGTGGTCGAAGGCGCTCCCCTGCTAAGGGAGTATAGGCACAAAAAGCTTATCGAGGGTTCGAATCCCTCTCTCTCCGCCAAAGCATCATCCAGCACAATCCAACGAAGTCTAAACAATCTTCGAAACTTTTATTACTACCGCAAGCGCAGCGAATGGGCATATCAATCAAACTGGCCCTAGCTGCGGCTCGTCCATCAGCGCGATCTGCTCGCGTAATTCCAGAATGCGCTCTTGCCAATAGCGTTGCGTATTAAACCACGGGAAGGCTTGCTTGAAGGCTGGATCGTCCCATCGCTGTGCCAGCCAGGCGGAATAATGAATCAGGCGCAAGGTGCGTAGGGCTTCGACCAGATGCAACTCATTTGAATCAAAATCGTGAAAGTCTTCATAACCCGCCAGCACGTCATTCAACTGCCGTGCCATGTCAGTACGCTCACCCGACAATAACATCCACAAATCCTGCACCGCAGGCCCCATGCGGCTATCGTCAAAATCTACGAAGTGCGGGCCGCTATCCGTCCACAGTACATTGCCCGCATGGCAATCTCCATGCAGACGTAATGCTTTTATATTGTTGCCGGCACGCTCAAAGCAAAGACGCACACCAGCCAGTGCTTGCTCTGCCACGCTGCGATAGGCGGCCTCAAGATCAGCCGGGATAAAATTATTTGTCAGTAAAAAATCAAGCGGTTCTACACCGAAGCTCGCTATATTCAGTGTGGGGCGATGTTGAAACGGCTTGAGTGCGCCAATGGCATGGATGCGCCCCAGAAAGCGCCCCATCCATTCTAGCGTGTTGGGATCTTCAAATTCAGGTGCACGTCCGCCGTGTTTGGGAAAAATTGCGAAACGAAATCCTTCGAAGGTGTGCAGTGTTTTTCCACCCAACACCAACGCAGGTACCACAGGAATTTCGCGTTCGACCAACTCCTGCACGAAAGCGTGTTCCTCAAGTATAGCTTCATCCGTCCAGCGCCCCGGCCGATAGAATTTTGCTACCAGCGGAGAGCCTTCTTCCATGCCTACCTGATAGACGCGGTTCTCATAGCTATTCAGTGCTAACAGTCGGCCATCGCTGTGGCAGCCCAAGCTGTCTAACGCATTCATGATGCAATCGGGGGTAAGTAAAGAGAAAGTTGGCGATGTCACCGTTATGGCTCTTTGCGCATTGATTAATTCTCCAAAGGGGGACTGATCTTAACCAGCCCCAAGTCATTCCAGCCTGCATGACCCAAATCGCGCAGTGTCTCAATGTTCTTATCGAATATTCTCCCGGCCTCGGGAAAAGCCGACACCGCTTGCACGACACTGGCTTCGCGCAGCAGATGCATCATAGGATATGGCGACCGGTTGGTGTAGTTTTCGATATCGTCAGGCTGTGTCCCGGCAAATTGATACTGTGGGTGAAAACTGGCTACTTGCAACGCATTTTCCAAATCCATGTCTTCCAGCGCCGCATCGACCACATCGAGAAAATCGTTGTAGTCGATAAAATCAGTGAGCACATAAGGATGAATAAGCAAGGTTGTGTCAATATGTTCTGCTGGCGTTTCAGCCAATATTTCCAGCGCTCGCATCAGGTCACTTAGCAAATCCTCATGCGTGGTTGCACTACTTACCACATAGCTTATCTGATTTTTCACGTGTACGGCCTTGGCGAATGGGCATAGATTGAGGCCAATGACGGCCCGCTCCAGCCACAGTTTGGTCGTAGCTATGATTTTTTCGTTTGTCGCGATATTCATATTAATTTTAGATACTCCAGAATATTCAGTTATGCTCGCCAATCCGGTCAGTAATTTCACATCCATTTAATCAGTTGGTTCCGTGATTTGGCGAAAACATTGTTTAGCAGACAGTATCCATGGGAATGGTGCAATTTAAAATATTATTACTCCTCTTCAATCTTGCTGCGTAATGACTTTCTTCGACTCTGAATCGCTTTACCTTCCAAACGCTTTATCTTGGAAGCCTTTGTTGGTTTAGTGGGTTTCCGCGGCTTCATCTGGACAATGACGCTGTTGATAATCTTCTGTAGCCGGTTGAGCGCATCTTCCTTGTTCTTGATCTGGCTACGATACCGCTGAGCCTTTATGATAACAATACCTTCACTGGAGATTCGGCTGTCCTTTAAATTCAACAGTCTTTCTTTATATATTTCTGGTAGTGATGAAGCCTTGATATCGAATCGCAAATGCACTGCTGTCGATACTTTGTTTACATTCTGCCCGCCGGAGCCTTGTGAACGTACAGCCTGTATCTCGATCTCAGCCAAGGGTATTGTTATATTGCCTGATACTCTCAACATGATTGGTCACTCAATTTTCGCGCTTTTTATTAATGAGCTATCGCGCGGCCCAAGGCGATCGGTAATCAGGCATCTTTATTATCCTGACCAGCGATCAAAGAACCAACCACCGGCGTTATGTAATTGTCCTTGGGTATCCCATTGTCTGCGATAGCAGTACCTGGAAGTTATTGCCGAAAAAGGAAAAGCCGGATCAACTAAGAAAAATAAAAAGCTTTACGGAGCTCTTTTTTCTATGATACAAGAAAACAGTAGCATTCGATCATTTTGTGGAGAAGAGGATAAAATCATGGCAGCTTTGATTCTGACCGTTCTGACACTTACATCGACTTCCTTTTCTCATAATGACACTATTCCATCTCGTTATACTTGTGATGGGAAAAATATTTCACCGGCGCTTAACTGGACAGGTATCCCTGAAGGTACCCAAAGTCTGGTGTTTATCGTCGATGATCCAGATGCGCCTGATCCGGCTGCGCCTAAAATGACTTGGGTGCACTGGGTATTGTATAACATCCCTCCCAGTGCCACCGGCTTGGCTGAAGGTATTTCAGAAGAAAATCTCCCGTCAGGTACTTTGCAGGGAATTAATGACTGGAAGCGCACAAGCTACGGTGGTCCGTGCCCGCCAATCGGTAATCACCATTATTATCATAAGCTGTACGCATTGGATACCGTACTACCCGATTTGCAGCATCCTACTAAAGCAGCGCTTGAACATGCTATGCAAGGCCATATCATTGCTCAGAGTGAGTTAATTGGACGCTATCAACGTCATTTTTGAATTAAGCATCCGACTAGGTGTATGCTTAACTGATAAGCATAAGTAACAGAAGGTTATTACATAGGCTTATTGAGTTTTCCAGCAAATAGAATCAATCTGAATTAAGGGGTATGTAATCTCAATAAAAATATATTTTCCTGTAATCGGCTCAAGCCGCGTTCCTGAAAGCGCGGGTTTTGTGCAAGTACGTCGTATTGTGCTAACAGCTTGATCCCGGCATGTGATTGGTAAAGTGCGGCAACTTCATCAATGGAAATCGGGAAAGGTGGACCTGACATTTCAGAATGGGGATAATCCAGCGTAATGAGCAGGATTTGCGTTGCTGGTGGAAGGATATTCAGCAAGTGATGTGCATAGTGCTCGCGCATTCCGGGTGGCAATGCGATCAATGATGCGCGATCGTATACAGCGCTTATTTTTTCCATATCATGTTGACACAGATCGAAAAAATCACCGCACAAGATGCGGATATCATCTGCTCCCCGATATATGAATTTATCGCTGGCAACGCACTGTGGTACAAGACCATTCTCTATAAAAAATGCCTGCGCCGCAAGATTGCTTAATTCAATACCCAGCACTGCATGTCCCTGTTCATGGAGCCAAAGCATATCGAGACTTTTACCACATAGCGGTACAAACACCTCGCTGTGCTGGGCAAGTTTTAATCCTTGCCAGTATTCTCGCAAATAGGAATTTGTTTCCTTCTGATGAAAGCCAATATCTTTCCGTTCCCATCGATCCAGCCAATACTCTTTTTTCATTCCAGGCTCATAGTTTAATGTGTTGGTGATTAGCTTATGTTTTTTATCATTAAAATTCGATTTGAAGTTACAGTGATGTAGAATATAAAGAATCTCAATATCGCTCAATTCTCCAGATTGAGAAAAAACTCATGAATTTCATTCGTTGTCTGTGTTTACTGCGGTTATTGCAGTGCCTCTTGATCATGATCGTTCTTGCTGGTTGTGTATCGCCCATGGCGTTGAATCGGGCTGTGATCGCTTATGATGATGCTGTCACCGATGCCGTATCTCAGCAATTATTGATCAATATCGTGCGTGCTCATCACCGTCAGCCTGTTCATTTTACCGGCGTATCCAATATTGCCGCTACTTTCACCTTTTCAGCGAATGCGGGTGCGACACCGGCATTGGGAGGACTCGCTGGCGCATCAATGTTGCCAGTTTTCGGTGGCGGTATCTCAGAGAGCCCCACCATCAGCATTGTTCCGATCGAAGGGGAAGAATTCACCAAGCGGCTCCTCACACCGTTTCCGCAGAGCAAACTGACTTTGCTGCTGCGTCAGCGCTTTGATGTCGATCTCTTGTTACGGATGATGGCACAGGAAGTACGCTTACAACATTCTGCACAACATAGCGCCTATCGTAACAGTCCAGTGGACAAAGCGGGTTATGAGATGTTCCGCCGGGTGGTGTTGCATCTTTCGGCGATTCAGGATCAAAATAAACTGTATGCTGAGCCTCTGCCGCTCATACATACCTGGACCATTCCGGCCAGCTCAATTGCATCCGAAGGCTTTCAGGCACTGCAAAAAGAATTTATGGTGCGTTACAATCTGAAAGATAATACTTATACGCTACGCAAGCAAGTGATGGGGCCGATTCTTATCACGAACTACGATCCCAATACACTGTCTGAAGAAGAGCGCGAGAAGCTGAATGATCTGGCGGGAGATTGGGATATCAGTGATATCGCTTTTGATATCCGGTCAGGCCATTACGGCGGAGAATGGCCGATGAGCGGCGTTTTCCGGCTTAGGAGCTTTCACTCAATTCTTGGTTTTCTCGGGAAAGCGCTCGGTAAGCAATCGGGGTATCACGTTGAGAAAGATCCAAGAACACCCGCTATACTTGGAAACGAGAATCCTGACCTTACCATGGAGCTTGTGGTTTCAAGCACACCGCCAGCGGAAGCCGATTTCTCAATCCGCTGGAATGATCGGTTTTATGCCGTTAATGCCACGGGACCGCACGCTCGCTGGAACCGGGATGCCTTCCAGTTATTGTTTCTCTTGTTCCAAATGACCGTCACAGACATGCCGCGTATCGGTGTGCCCAGCATTACGATTGCCAAGTAATTTATACAACAGTCATATCAGTCGTGGCAGCGTTAAATTCAATCCGATTGTAATGATGGAGATCCAGGTTCAGTAAGTGGGGCCGATTAAATACATGATTGGAGCGCTACATTCAAGCCTATGAACAAACAGAGCGATTATGGGGAATCTGCTTAAGCAGTTGATGCATTACAGTGTTAATATGCTTTATGTCTGGTTCTGAAACGGGGGCTTGACTGAGAGTTGGTTGTTTTGGGTAATAGGAGAGAGGGTCTATGAAGCTTCATGCAAGAATTAAAAAACAGAAAGAATGCATTTATTTTTTATTAATGCTGATTTTAATTTTATCATCGCCTGGCATACTTCTGGCTGAACAAATTGGTAGTGTTTCAACTAAGTTTAAAATATTGGGCGCAAATGACAAAATTGTCATTGAAGCATTTGATGATCCTGAAATTGCTGGAGCAACCTGCTATTTAAGCCGGGCGAAAACAGGAGGCGTCAGCGGGGTAGTGGGAGTTGCTGAGGATACTTCCGATGCTTCTATTGCTTGCCGCCAGATTGGACCGATTTCTTTACCAGAGAATGTGAAAAATGGCCAGGCGGATGGTAAGGAGGTGTTTAAAAAAAGCACATCGTTATTATTTAAGTCACTACAGGTGGTGCGATTCTATGATGCAAAGAGGAATGTGCTGGTTTATTTGAGTTATAGCGACAGGATTATTGAAGGATCACCTAAAAACAGTATTTCAATTATTCCTGTTACGCCATGGCATTAATGAAATGATTGAACGGCGAGTAAGGTTAGGAGCCTGCCGGACTTAAAACTATGATCTACGACGCAAATATGGGATAGGCCGTTTACATTCCCCGGTTTTCGGGGTATAGCATGACTATACACTTCAGAATCCGTTCGATTTATCCCTTCTTTCCCACTTTGCTCACTACAAACATTTAAATCCGACAAACTCCTGGAAAAAATAAATTATTTTCATTGATGGTATTTAAGAATGGCTAATATTATAATAACAGGTTATTTCTTACCAATTGCTTACATTGGCTAACATTATCTTTCATGCACTTATTCGCCTTTGGCATTAATCACAATACTGCGCCGCTGGATGTGCGTGAGCAGGTTACTTTTCCTGAAAATACAATGGAAGATGCATTGCACGACCTGGTTGGGCGTAATCCCATCAAGGAAGCGGCCATTGTGTCCACCTGTAATCGCACGGAAGTTTATTGCTGCACGGATAAACCTGAAGATGCGATGTTTTGGCTGGCGGATTTTCATCATTTACAGACACGTGAACTAGACCCTTATTTGTATAAATTGCCACGTGAACAAGCCGTAAAGCATGCATTCCGGGTTGCCAGTGGATTGGATTCCATGGTGCTGGGTGAGCCGCAGATATTGGGCCAGTTAAAAAGCGCCGTGAAATCAGCAGAACATGCGGGTACTTTGGGTTTATTGCTCCACAAATTGTTTCAACGTACATTTTTTGTCGCCAAGGAAGTCCGGTCATCGACTGAGATCGGCACCAGTTCTGTATCTATGGCGGCAGCCGCTGCACGTTTGGCTGAGCGGATCTTTGGCGATATCGGAGAGCAGCGTGTATTGTTTATCGGTGCGGGGGAGATGATTGAATTATGTGCCAATCATTTTGCAGCACGTAATCCCAAGAAAATTACCGTTGCCAATCGAACAACGGAACGTGCAGAAGCATTGGCTCATCGTTTTAATGCACAAGCCATCACCCTAAGTGATTTGCCGGAGCAATTGGCGCTGCATGATATTGTTGTGACCTGTACGGCAAGCCCTTTACCTATACTGGGCAAAGGTATGGTGGAGCGTGCTATCAAGCTGCGCAAGCATCGGCCGCTATTCATAGTGGATTTGGCTGTGCCACGTGATGTTGAATCGGAAGTAGCGGAGCTGGATGATGTATTTCTTTACTATGTCGATGATTTATCGGAAATCGTAAAAGAAGGATTGGATTCACGCCAGAGCGCGGTTGCCCAGGCTGAGACCATCATTGACTCTAACGTTGTGGATTTTATGCGATGGATGGCAACCCGAGAAATGGTTCCAACCATTCGCGCGTTACGTGATCAGGGCGAACGTTATCGCCGGCATGAGCTGGCCCGGGCGAGTAAATTGCTGGAGAAAGGTGAAGATCCGAAGAAAGTTATTGAATCACTGAGTAATAGTCTAACTAATAAATTCTTACATGTGCCTTCCAGTGCACTGAATCATGCGGCGGCTGAGGAACGAGAGGAATTAGTCGAGCTGATTAATCGGCTATATCAGTTGCATCGCCCGCAATGAACAAAAACATCACGGACAGACTCACTCGTCTGAGTGTGCGCCTGGAAGAATTGAATCAATTGCTGAGCAGCGAATTGGTGACAACCGATTTGGATAACTATCGCAAGCTCACGCGCGAGCATGCCGAGATCGTTCCTATCGTTGAACGCTATCGCGCTTACCAGCAGTGTGAACAAGATATACAAACTGCACGGGAAATGCATGCCGATCTGGAGATGCGCTCATTTGCGGAAGCTGAGATACAGGCAGGCAAAGAAAAACTTATAAAAATCGAATCAGAAATACAACAGCAATTACTGCCGAAAGATCCCAATGATGAGCGTAATATTTTCCTGGAAATACGCGCAGGAACCGGGGGAGATGAATCTGCGCTATTTGCGGGCAACTTATTCCGTATGTATTCACGCTATGCTGAGAGGCGAGGCTGGCAGGTTGAGATTATTTCACAAAGCTTGTCGGATATCGGTGGTTATAAAGAGATTATCGCTAAAATTATTGGTCAAGGCGCCTATTCCCGGCTTAAATTTGAATCAGGCGGTCACCGCGTTCAACGCGTACCTGTTACTGAGACACAAGGACGAGTACATACTTCAACCTGTACCGTGGCTGTCATGCCTGAGGCCGATGAGGTGAGCGAAGTAATACTTAACCCCACTGAGTTGCGCATCGATACTTTTCGTGCTTCTGGTGCTGGCGGGCAGCATATTAATAAAACCGATTCAGCAGTGCGTGTCACACACCTGCCGACCGGAATTGTGGTGGAATGTCAGGATGGGCGTTCGCAACATAAGAACAAAGCACAGGCCTTGAGTGTATTGGCAGCGCGCATTCATGATAAGCAAATGCGCGCGCATCATGCAGAGCAGGCCGCAACGAGAAAATCACTGGTGGGTACTGGCGAACGTTCAGAGCGGATTCGCACTTATAATTATCCTCAAGGGCGCGTGACGGATCATCGCATTAATCTGACGCTCTATAAAATGGATCAGATTATGGATGGGGATATTGATGAGCTTTGCTCGGCATTAATGGCTGAGCATCAAGCGGAGCAACTGGCAGCATCGGTGGAGGAGTAATTAACTTGCAGTTGATTATTCCAGAATTGCATTGATATGCAGTCAGGCACCATCACACAAGCATTGACATGGGCGCAGCATGCTATTGACCGGATAGATGCGCGGCTGCTGCTGCAATATGTGTTAGAAGCTGATCATGCTTTCTTACTGACCTATCCTGATCAACTGTTGACCTCGCAACAGGCCGATCAATTTTCCCGTTTGGTCACGCAGCGTATTCATGGTATGCCGATTACCTATTTGATTGGAGAACGTGCATTTTACGATTTGACTTTTAAAATCACTGAAGCAGTTTTAATCCCTCGTCCTGAAACTGAATTATTAGTAGAATTGGCATTGAAACGGATACCAGCCGATCAATCCTGCAAAATTCTGGATCTGGGAACGGGAAGTGGTGCCATTGCCATTACCATCGCAAAACATCGTCCTCAATCACAAGTAATTGCTATTGATTTATCGGCTGATGCGGTTGCTGTTTCCCGGTGGAATGCCAGGAATCTGAGAGTGAATAATGTTCATATCATGACAGGCAACTGGTTTAATGAGCTTGCAGAGGAAAAATTTGATCTGATTGTTTCAAATCCACCCTATGTGGCTGAGAATGATCCTCATCTTCAACAGGGTGATCTGCGTTTTGAACCGCAGCTTGCCTTGTCGGCAGGTGCCAATGGTTTGGCATGCATTAGTTGTATTATTAATGGCGCGCCCATATATCTTGTCAACGGTGGATGGTTGTTGCTGGAGCATGGCTATAATCAAGCCGCCGAGTGCAGGCGATTGTTGGAAAATACAGATTTTAGTAATATTTGTTCCTACCCGGATTTGGCTGGCATAATGCGAGTAAGCGGAGGGCAATTGAATGCTTTAGTGTAAGCAAAATGTATGTTACTGACGTTGAGACTGGTAGCGCTGCTTCTGTATAAATTTTTTAGGAATGATATTTTGGAGAAATTAACACTATGAATGTTGAAGATTTAATCGAACAACAAATTACTACCCATCCGGTAGTCCTCTATATGAAAGGCACATTAGAACAGCCGCAATGCGGCTTTTCGGCCAATGCTGTGAATATTCTTAAAGCTTGTGGTGTGGATAATATTTTTTCTGTCGATGTGCTGGCAGATCCGGAAATCAGACAGGGGATTAAGGATTATTCAAACTGGCCTACCATTCCGCAGTTATACGTGAATGGTGAGTTTATTGGCGGCTCGGATATCGTGACTGAAATGTATCAATCCGGAGAACTGCAGAAATTGTTTGAAAGCTGATATCGATTAAAAATTTAACTACGATGCAGTTTGCTTACAATGTAAATAAATTGCATCGTGCAATCCATTCAATTAACTGCGGTTGCAATCACCCAATAGCGGGCAAACTTGCCAACCGCGATAAATAACAAAGCCCACAGCCAATTGGCGCGCAGCCATCCAGCGGCGACACACAATACATCACCGATTAATGGCGCCCAGGATAAAAGCAATATGGGGGCGCCATGTTGACGTACCCATTCCAAGCCGCGTGAACTGCCCCCGGATTTTTTGAGAACGGTTTTTTCATCCGGTAAAAACCGGCCAATCAAATATGAGCTCATGCCACCCAACGTATTACCGATGGTTGCCAGAGTAAGCGCTTGCCAATGTAATTCAGGGTATGCCAGCAAGACACCAACAAGGACAGCTTCAGATCCGCCCGGAAGAAGGGTGGCGGCCAGAAAACTGCTGGTAAATAAAGCCAGCAAGCTTGATTGTTCGTCCATAGTAGCTAGAGCTATCCAGATTTAAAAAGAGTCATAGTTTAACCGGATTTCCTGTGAGGTGATTCAGATATAAGAGCAAGATTTTATACGGATGAATTTTTAGCTGTTTTTTGCCCCACCGCGATAAATTGCTTGATATAAGGAATGGTTCTGTCAGGCTCTCGCATCGCTAAATAGAGTTTCTGATATAGCCCTTTCTTGCCGATACGAATTTTTCTGAGTTTGAGGTCTTTATTTTTAATATCGGCCAGCCATTCCGGCAGTATGCAGACTCCGCGTTGTAATGCAGTCATTTGCAGCATGATTTCCAGTGATTCAATCTGTTTTAATTTCTCCGGCGCAAGATGAGCAGGGGTCAGAAAATGCGTCAAAATATCCAATCTTTCCAATGGTACCGGAAAAGTTAACAAGGTTTCTTTGCACAACAGTTCTGGTGTTATATGCTGAATATCTGCCAGCGGATGATCGGCGGATACCAGCAATATGAGTTGATATTCAGCCAGGATTTCATAATCAATTTTTTCTTTTTTGACCAGATCGGGTGTGATCAAAACATCAATATGATGGTTTAGCAAGCCCTCCAATCCAGAGAATTGAAATTTCTGAACGATATCAATATCAATGTCAGGCATTTGTTGCATAAACTGGCCAACCATTCCGGTGAGCCATTCAAAGCAGGGATAGCACTCAACACCGATGCGTAGAATTCCTTGCCGGCCTTCGCTGTAGGCTTCGAGAGTTTTTTCTGCTTGCGATAAAACCGGTAAGACTTGATGGGCAACTTCCAACAATAATAAGCCGGCCTGGGTCAGGCGCAAGCTGCGGCCTTCACGTTCCCACAGCGCTATACCCAGTTTTTTTTCCAGATAACTGATTTGATGCGATAAGGCTGGCTGACTTAAACATAAAGCATTGGCGGCTTCAGTGAGTGTGCCGTTGGTGTGGAGTGCTTGTATGATTTTAAGGTGACTATGTTCGATCATTTATGAGGTAACCTTATTAGAGTATCAAAACTTATCATTATTATTCATTATTTGTTACTCATACAATAGCGGGATTATTTATTATTACCTTGAGGGTGGTGAATCATGATAACAACGCACAATCTTGGGTTTCCACGCATCGGCAGAAAGCGGGAATTGAAATTTGCTTTGGAGCGATACTGGAAAGGAACCATTTCTGAATCAGTTTTACTGGAAATTGCTGCTGATCTGAGAATCCAGCACTGGCAAGACCAAGCCGTGCTTGATTGGATTCCGGTCGGTGATTTTTCGTTATACGATCAAGTGCTAGATACCAGTTTTATGTTGGGAAATATTCCAGTGCGTGTCAGGGCAATGCCAGGGAATGAGATGGACAACTATTTCCGTGTAGCCAGGGGCCGTTCCGTCATTGATAATGCAGCTTGCTCGTGTGTTCATGCCGGTGAAATGACGAAGTGGTTTGATACCAACTATCATTACATCGTGCCTGAATTTGAGAAAACTACGCGATTCCCGCTCAATGCCGGTCGTTTGCTCAAACAGATTCAACAAGCCAAGCAGAATCATCAGAAAATAAAACCGGTGATTCTCGGGCCAGTCACCTATTTATGGCTGGGAAAATCCAAGGATGGCAGTGATAAGCTCGAATTGCTGGATGATTTGCTCATTGCCTATGCGCAATTGTTTCATACGCTTGAAAAGGCAGGTATCGAATGGGTGCAAATTGATGAACCGATCCTGGTGATGGAGTTGGCCGAGGGGTGGAGGCATGCCTTGAGAAAAGCTTATTATCAGTTACAAGCCACATCGCTCAATCTGCTGCTGACAACTTACTTTGGGCAACTGCAGGATAACCTGCAACTGGCCTGTGAGTTGCCAGTTGACGGATTACACCTGGATGTCGTTTCAGCCAGAGATGAAGTGACCAAGGTTATTGATTGGTTGCCCAGCCATAAAATCCTGTCGCTGGGTGTCGTCAATGGACGAAATATCTGGAAAACCGATCTCACTGAAACGCTGGATTGGCTGGAGCCTGTTGCCGCATGTTTGCAGGATCGTTTGTGGCTTGCTCCTTCCTGTTCATTGCTGCACGTGCCTGTTGATCTGGATAGTGAGCAGAAATTGGATTCGGATATTCAGTCGTGGCTGGCGTTTGCTGTACAGAAATTGGCCGAGGTCGATGTGCTGGCAAAAGCGCTTAATCATGGCAGAGAGAGCGTCGCTGAGAGGTTGCAGGAAAATAGCGCGGCGATTACCAGCCGCAAGCAATCGAAACGGGTTCATCAGGCAGCCGTAAAGGCGCAGATGATTGGAATCAGCGAAGCGATGGGTATGCGGAAGTCTCCTTATCATCAACGCGCCATCGTGCAACGGAGAAAATTTCAATTACCGCTGTTTCCGACCACTACTATTGGTTCTTTTCCGCAAACACAGGAAATTCGAAAAACCCGGCAGGATTTTCGTGAGGGCAGGTTATCAGATCAGGCTTATCGTCAGGCAATGCAGAAAGAAATTGAAATCTGCGTGCGAGAGCAGGAGGCGCTAGGGTTGGATGTTTTGGTGCATGGCGAGCCGGAACGCAACGACATGGTTGAATATTTTGGTGAGCAATTAGGAGGCTTTGCTTTTACTCAATTCGGCTGGGTGCAATCGTATGGTTCACGATGTGTCAAGCCGCCGGTTATTTATGGCGATATTTCACACTCGCAAGACATAACTACTGAATGGATTCAATTTGCCCAATCATTAACCCTCAAACCCATGAAAGGCATGTTAACCGGCCCTGTTACCATGCTGAATTGGTCTTTTGTGCGCGATGATCAGTCCCGTGCTGAAACGTGTACGCAATTGGCGCTCGCGATACGCGATGAGGTGCTAGCTTTGGAGAAAGCGGGTATCAATATTATCCAGATTGATGAAGCCGCATTAAGAGAAGGCTTGCCGCTCAGAAAATCACAATGGAATGCTTATCTCGACTGGGCAATACGCGCATTTCGTATTACTGCCAATGGCGTTAAAGATGATACACAGATTCATACACACATGTGTTACTCAGAATTCAACGACATTATGGAAGCCATTGCTCAGATGGATGCTGATGTGATTACGATCGAGA
>CAKKRO010000073.1:4020-5646 GCA_919902625.1 Nitrosomonadaceae bacterium | reverse complement strand
GTTATCCGCCAACTTGTCGAATTCAGAAGCTCGGAGATTTGATGGTTGCGATCAGCTACGGCCTGATCAAGTTGAATAATTGTTTGTTCTTTTGAATAGGCAATCTTTTTGCAACGCGCGTATTCCAGAACTGTCCACAATGTTTCGTCGCTCCAGCGAGGTATCCACTTCCTGTAGATGGCAGTCATTACCTGTCGTGTGAGCATTTTATTTTCCCGTACCCCTGATCCTTTACCTTGCTGAATGCTATAGATGGCTCCGACCTCTGGAATAAACTTGAATGCTCCCTGCTCCAATAATTGCAGCCAAAAATCCCAGTCTTCACAGACAGCCAGCGTTTCATCAAAGCGAGCGCCATTATCAAAAGCGCTGCGCCTGAAAAGAACGGCATGAATCGGAATGAAATTTTCAATGCGTAATTGAATGGGGTCGAAATCCTCTTCGTAGCGGCTGATTTCCTCACCGGATTCATTGACACACCGGATCGCTGAATAAGCGGCGATGACAGAATCGGATTGATCCAGTGCGGCTTGAAGCTTGGCAATATGATGGGGCATAAACCAATCATCATCGTCAAGGAAAATCAGATAGTCTCCTCGAGCTGCTTCCAGACCGGCATTTGCTGCCCGGCTTCGATTCAGTGGTTCATTATTGCCAACCATCCGTAGCGGAAAACGTCCGCACCACTCACCGGTTTCCCGATGATTGGCTCCTTTGGCATTGACGATGACAACTTCAATATTCGGATAAGTCTGCAAGGCAACCGAATCCAGCGCATCGGATAAGGTGGGGCGATCCATGCTGCGGATGATGACGCTGACCAATGGCAGGTCGCGGCTATCCAGAGCCAATCCCAGAGCTTTCTGACGGGTGTGTTCCGGCTGATAAAGTTTGAGTGGATCATTGGATAACTCCTCGGCTGAGAGCAGAATATAGGCTTCTGCCGCTGTCACGCTGGCTGGCAGCGTATAGGTGCGATAACGGTTGAGCGCGGCGATATGCAGATCGTAACGCTGTCTCGCATTTTGTGAACTGAAACATTCCATGGCAGCCGTTTTGCGTGCAACCAGATCACTGATATCGAGCAGTTGATTGGGATGCAGAGGGACGCCCACTTCATACAGCGCCACACGCACCGGCTGGCCTATTCTCCTGACGGCTTCAATGACGGCCATTGCCAGCGCCCGATGATCCGGGTGCATCTCGAAAACCGATGGCGCATAAACCAGATCGGCGCCGGTCTCACGAATGACCGTTATAATTTCCTGGATCAGTTTTTCGCTGTAACTGACTTGCCGGTCCCGGTATTGCCAGAAAACCGGTGTGCCGTAGCCCAGAATATGGGCAGCGGCGATACTTTCATTCTGACGTTGCAGCGTGTATTCAGTGGTGGTTTCTTCGCTGACGCCGTGCGCGCCATCGGATACTACGATGACACAAACGGGAATGCCTTGTTCAACATGGCGCATGATGGCGCCGCCACAACCCAGCACCTCATCATCGGGATGAGGGGCGAATACCAGTATACGGGTAGAAGGGATCGCTATCGTGGCCTGATCAGGAACAAGTAAGTTTTCCAATAATGTCTCGTTAAAATCGTAGGTTCAAAATGTTGAAACTATCCAG
>CAKKRO010000073.1:0-3920 GCA_919902625.1 Nitrosomonadaceae bacterium | reverse complement strand
CTGAAATCCTTATCACCGCTCATCAGCCACCAGTGGTCTTTTAATATTTCTGGAGAAGGCCCATCACTCCAGACATTAGCAGGTATGCGGATATTGAGTGGTTGCGGATTTCCACCGGTGGCTGCGAAATAGGCTGCGAAATTTTCTGTAATGCGGCAAAACACGCGCGAAGCACCCTGCATACCGGCCAGCCGCCGGGCATGGGTAATCAGCAAGGGAATTTCGATTAAAGGCGCGATCAGGTCAACGATTTCACAGCCTTCAGGATCATAGCGCAGCACCAAAATGCCGCGAGCGCGTTCACTGAAACGATTTTTCACCAGTATGATCTGATACTGTTGATGGGGATGACCGAGATAGCGGTGTTGCAGATATTGCCAGTCGCGCACGCCGATAATGGCCTGTTGTAGATCAATAGCCATGCGTTGCCAGCAGTCATTGACAACAGGCGCTGCAAAATCCGTTTGATCACGGTCAATCAGGTGCAGGCGGGTTCCCCAGAGCGGGAATCGTGACAGGGTGTTCCAGGAGAATTCCACCATGCATCCCACCTCGGCATATAATCCATGCCGTTCAGCCACTTTCATGGCGCGTTCATTCGGGAAACCGAAGCCCGCCAGATAGGGTTTGCCATATCCGATATAGCGTTCCAGAAAGGTCGCCGCCATCAGAAAAAAAGGGCTTTTTTTGGTGAGAATGCCGCGTTCAGTGGCATCCACCATCACATCAACAATCTGAACAGCCGTTTGCGGTTGGCCAAATAGCAGGATATCCCGTTGGATGCCGCCATAATGGGCGACCAGTTGATTGTCACGCCAAACGCCAATTTCACGCCCTGAATCTGAGCCATATTTCCATTGCCAGGTGGCCGGGGTCATCGTGTGATCAAATGTTTTCTTAAACAAATCGAACATTTCCGGGGTCTGGCTTTCTTCCAGAATCCGCAGGCGCCATTTGGGTGTTGTTTTTTTTCTGAAATGTAACAAGGCATAGCCATAATGACCGTCGGCGTACTTTTGGTGATAAGTCCGGTTTGACTCATCCAGCCGGGCTAATTGTTCATCGCTCAGCGCAAGATCTTCAATCAGATTTTTCCGGTGAATAGTGGTGATTCGTAACAGATAATCCAGCGTGGGTGCCGCCAGGGCGGATAAATCCATGTGCTCAACCCGTTCAAAGCCAAATCGCTCAGCCAGCGCCATCATATCCTTGAGCAGATGGAGTCCTTCCGTTCCGGCCTCATCGTACTTCAGTGCAAATTCATCGATAATGAATAGATCCCCCTCTGGCGGCAACAGGTCCAGCGCTTTGTTAAAAATGACCAGCGGCTCGATGTATTGCGCTGATTCCTGGAACAAAACGACACCAAAGCTTTCTGAGCGCGCCTTAAAATTTTCCAGGGAATGACAGCTTACGGAAATTCCTGTACCCAGGGATTTTTGAATGTAGGCGATTTGTTGCGCATCGGGGGTAATGCCATGGATATCATAACCCCGCCGGTTCAACAGGGAGCAGGTGGTACCCAGGCCAACGCCCACCTCCAGAATGCGGCAAGGGGGCGGCGGCAGTCTGGCGACCAGAAGATCTGTTGAAAATTGCTGGGCTGCCTGAAGACTGGTTTTGTCATTTTGAAACAATCCATAATGCAGATAACCGGCTTTACCTTCCTGTAACAGCAATGCATGGGCATAGACATTCAACGGAAAAGTCAAATCCTTGAAAGGGGAGGGCGATAGGATGGCAACTGGAGCGGCAGTATGGTCAGTCTGCCGGTAAAGTGGTGTACTGGATGGCATCAAATTGTGATTAACGGTTTGGGTCATTATGGGCAATATTATCATTTTCCCACTGATGAGGAATTGAAAAATAGCCCTGCAAACGGCCTGTTTGTTTTACCTGCAAGGTTGCCACACCTTCGGCTGAATCATACAGATGCAAACCGCGTTCACACAGCAGGTAGATATTGATCAGATATTCACCCTTCAGCAGCGGCAGTTGATCCAGCCTGAGACAAAGCTGGCCCGATCCTTCGGAGGTACGCTGCAAGGTAAACCGGTCTTCCCATGTCGCGGCGCTGGTGACGGTACGGCCATCCTTTGTTTGCAGTGTCATGGCCACATTGGGGCACGGCAGTGAAGGATCCGATGCAAAGGCAACCCGTATGACAACACCGGATTCGCCGCTGGTGATGACAGCCTGTTGCGTGCTGGTGTCATTCACCTGTAACTTTACTTTTTCAAGGTGCGCACTACCCAGCGCGTACTTCTTATCAGGCGCCGGGGCATCATTGCCGGCAATCGGCATTTCAAGGGCTGAACCGGGCGCGCTTTTATCCAGAAAGGCCTGATAAGCAGAGACCACCTGGGCCGATTCACCATCTAAAACAATGTTGCCCCGATTAATCCAGATCGCGCGGGCACATAACGATTCAACCTGAAACAGGGAGTGTGAACAAAACAAAATGGTTTTGCCCGCATCACGCATCTGCATAATACGGGCAAATGATTTGCGGGCAAAAGCGCCGTCGCCCACCGACAAAGCTTCATCAATAACCAGAATATCCGGGTCGACATTAATTGCCACCGAAAATGCCAGACGGACATACATGCCGCTGGAATAGGTTTTGACCGGCTGGTCAACGAAATCACGCACACCCGAGAAGTCAATAATAGCCTCAATGCGCTCAGCAATTTCGGACTGGCTCAGCCCCATGATCGCCGCGCTCATTAAAACATTCTCGCGCCCGGTAAATTCAGGATTGAACCCGGCTCCCAGCTCCAGCAAGGCAGCGACACGGCCGGTTACCTGCACCTCGCCATGGGTAGGTGTTAAAGTGCCGCACACCAACTGCAGCAGGGTTGACTTCCCGGAACCATTTTGTCCTACAATGCCAACCACTTCCCCCGGCATCACGGTCAAATCAATATCGCGTAGCGCCCATAGTTCGCGGTAATATTGGCGTGAACCCCACCACTTGTGCGGCCACAAAAACTGTTTTAAGCGATCCTTGGGGTGAGCGTACAACTGATAGCACTTGGACAGCTTTAAGGCTTTAATGGCTGCTTTAGAACTTGTGGAATTAAAGGACATCAGCAAACCCCTTGCGTGTTTTCTCGAACCACATCAAACCAGCCCAGGCGACGAGCAAGGCAATCATATAATAAATGGCGAGGCCGGCCCAATCCGGGAGCTGGCCATATAAAACCACTCCGCGCGTCTGTTCAATAATGAAGGTCAGGGGATTGAGAAACAAATAATCACGCACCGATTCCGGCAATGCCGATGCGGGGTAAAAAATAGGACTCATAAACATCAGCATGGTTAAAATCAAACCAATAAATTGCCCGATATCACGAACAAAAACCCCCACTGAAGCCAATAACCACGATAAACCCATAATGAGCAACAAGAGCGGGAACACAATGACTGGCAAGAATAGGAAAGTCCAATAGACCGGATGGCCAATAACCAGCAAAAAGGCCAATAAAACCAGGAAACTGATGCCCGCATGAAAAAGCGCGGAACCCAACGTCACCCAGGGTAGAATTTCCAAAGGGAATATGATTTTCTTAACATAATTGACATTGGCGAGAATGAGACCTGGCGCGCGTGAAAGACACTCGGAAAACAGATTAAAAATAATCAATCCGGCGAACAATAATAAAGCAAAGGCGAATTGATCATCATAAATGCCATTCTCCGGCTCTAAGCGTACCTTGAACACCACGCTGAAGACAAAGGTATAGATTGCCAGCATCAGAACAGGATTGATAAACGACCACAACAACCCCAGAAATGAACCCCGGTACCGGCCCATCACTTCCCGCTTGATCAATTGCAAGATCAGCGGGTAGTGCCGCCTCAGACTGAGAAAAATGCCGGAAAAGGTATTATTGAGCAGAAACAAGGGAATGAATAAG
>CAKKRO010000072.1 GCA_919902625.1 Nitrosomonadaceae bacterium | reverse complement strand
GCGGTTTGGATAATTGCGCGGTTGCAAAAGTCGCCAGGCATTGCTGGTATTCGACCGGCAATGGCAGCGGAATGGCGTTGAGTTTACGTTCGGGAAACCCTTTAACCGCCGCGCGCGTATTGCGAAACAGGATGCGGCCGGTGCCATGCCGGTCCAGCAATAATTCGGCCAGCATTTTTCCGGCTTGCTGTATGTGTTCCGAGTCTGTTTTGTTATCTTGCAAGCGGGCAAGTAATATTCGGGATTGCGCGGGATCGGTTGTTGACAGGATGATTTGCCTGATTTCATCGCTTATCTCCCGATTCTCAAGCAATGCTTCTACTGCTTTGGCAATCGGCTCATAGGATTGTTCTTCAGCAATAAAAGCTTCAAAGTTGTTAAAGCGATTAGGATCAAGCAAACGAAGGCGGGCAAAATGGCTGGCTTTGCCCAATTGCTCCGGTGTGGCCGTCAGTAGCAGCACGCCTTTGGTGCAAGCTGCCAGTTGTTCTATGATGGTATACTCTGGACTGGCTGTTTGTTCAGACCAGTGCAGGTGGTGGGCCTCATCGACAATCAATAAGTCCCAGTCACCTTTCAGTGCCGTCTCAAATCGTTCCGGGTTCTGGCACAAAAAATTCAGGCTGCAAAGTATCAGTTGCTCACTGTGAAATGGATTTTCCAGCTCATCACTTTCTTCTTCTGACTGGCAGCGCGCTTCATCAAAAATACTGAATTTCAGATTGAAACGTCGCAGCATTTCCACCAGCCATTGATGGATCAATGTTTCCGGAACGACAATGAGCGCTCGTTTGACACGCTCTGTTAACAATTGCTGGTGCAGTATGAGTCCAGCCTCAATCGTTTTTCCCAGCCCTACTTCATCAGCCAGCAGAACACGCGGCGCATAACGGCGCGCCACTTCGTGAGCGATATAGAGTTGATGCGGAATCAGGCTGGTGCGGGTACCCGTCAGCCCGTACAGTGGCGCTTTTGCCAGACGGTTGCGTGCCAGCAGTGTGCGGTAGCGGATCCTGAACCATTTATCCTGGTCAAATTGGCCATTAAATAAACGTTCCGTGGGGCGATTCAATTGCAGGTGATGCGCTAGCTGTTTTTCCGCAAGTTCAATCCAATCCCCGTTCCCGCTTACGCCGGAATAGACAATTAAGCCATCGCGTTCATTCACGCAGGTGACTTTCAATGAGACGCCATCATGACTGCTGATGATATCTCCTGTCTTGAAAATAACACGTGTTAATGGCGCTGAGTGTTTGGCGTAGGAACGGGTTTCACCCACCGCCCTGAAGGCAATGCTAATTACCCGATTCTCAACACTCTGGACTATTCCTAGACCTAGTTGCAGATCGACATCACATATCCAGCGTTGACCTGGCTTAAATTCATTCATTCGTATTTTTGTATTCGAAAAAATTGCTTGATTAGTGGAAATAAGCAGTGAGATTTGCTGGTATTTTGAATGATAGCCGATGCAATTTACATTGCAGCAGGATCTTATTTCCTATTGCTAGAATGCAATTTTACACTGAGGTGATGAGTAGCTTGGGGATTAGAGGGTGTTAATGATAAGTATTTGTGATATCCCAGGCAACTTTCTATTCCTGAAGGAAAAGTCAGCCTGGGATTAGCGTGCGGTCAGGCTAGAAGTTTAAGAATAAATTAACTCCCAGAATATGTAACATCTGATCTGGCCGGGCGCTATGCGGCCTGTTGAAATGTAGATTCATATAACCCACCTCAGTTGTAGCCATCGGGTTAAATCGATAAGCGAGTCCTGTAAAAAATCGATTCTGATCGTAACCTTGAGTAATAAAGCCCTGATTATGAGCGTTAGTCATATTGATAAATAATTCATCTTGAATGATGAAACTAACATTAGGCGATATAAAAGGCATGGGAACCGCTAGTTTCACCAACTGGCGGAAGCGATGATTAACATCATTTGAGCCAGGGATGGGAGTATTATGATCATAGAAACGCTGCTCAAACCGTGAGCGACTGGTCAGCCTACCGAAGGAGAAATTGTCAGCCCACAGCAATTGTTGCCAGATACGATTTTCATTATAGGGGTGGGCAAGCGCAAATGGATGACCCGTCGGAACCCAGGCGTAGCCCACCCAGACGGATGTCTTGTCATTCACTGAATAGCCTATACCGGGACGGATAATGCCTTGCGAAACCACTGAGGCATCATTGCCAAAACGGCCTTGTCCTTCAAGCCAATATCTGAATCTTTTTAAATCAGGATTAAGGGGAGCAAAACTACCCTGTGCTGTAACATTTCCCCATGTATGAAAATCTTGATCTAGCGCATCAGCAGCAACAGGGCTACTAAAAATCAAACCAACCGCAATCCATAGAATAAAAATGTTTATTTTTTTTAACATGCAATCTCCTTTTTAAAACAATTTGATTTTGTAAAACTGTCAGTTAAAGTTCTATTTGTGAATAAATACAGCATCATCTATTGCATGCAACAACTCACTTTTATATTAATTGTAGGTGGTTGCTTGCTCCATTTTTTCAAAATGGCGCTTGATTTTCTTTTAGTAGACAAAAGAATTTCGATTGCGCTCTTTATTACACCGCCGCGCACATTAACATAGTAAATGTTAAGAAAGTGTTAAGAGAAACAACTACAACGAACAGTGTTATTGTTGCCAATTCTTATTAAGATTTAATAACCTAAATTAAAAATATAAGAATATTGATCATATTTTTATTGCGCCGCCAGGCACGATAACATGGCAAATGTTAAGAAAGTGTCAAGAAAAAGATTGGCAATAAGTGATGCTCAGCAACCAGTCCAGATTGACTGGTGAATGCTTTAAAACATTTGTTTGACAAGTTGTTATAATACTAGGTATGTTAGGCCAGCTAAATTGTGAAGTCTGATTAAAGTTTCATAAATAACAATTTGTATTGGGTCGCTAAGTTTTGAATCGAGATTGCTCTCGGTATTGATTGAACTAAATTAATGGGATTTGAAAATGAAGAAATTAAATTTTGCATTAACGCTATCGGCACTGTTGATATTGGCTGGTTGTGGGGCAAGTAAAGACTATACTCCGCCAGCAGATGCTTCCGGTGAAAAGATTTTCAGCACAGCTTGCACAGAATGCCACAAGCCTTTAAGTGCTAATGTTGCAATGATACTCAGTGAGAAAGTTGCCAGTAAGGAGGCGATTATCAAGAAATTTCAATCCGGTAGCATGAGAATGCCTGCCTTCAAAAATATTCAAGGTGAAGCAGCGGATCGTTTGGCTGAATATGTTTTAACGAATAGCGAAGTCAAATAATTCTTTCCTTATCTGGAGATCTACCCGGATTTCCAGATAAGACAGGTTATGTAAGCATTGAGTGGTTTTTATGTTGTTGATTGGCACGTAGATATTTATCAAAAACCTTACAAATACTATTAATGAGCAATTGCCCCTTAGGGGTAACAGTAATCTCTTCGTCATCTAAAGTTATTAAGCCAGCTTGTTCATACGTTAAAAGCTCTGTTAATTCAGTTGCAAAGTAGTGCTTGAATTCAATGGGAAAAAAAGTTTCAACAGAGTCAAATGAAAGTACTGAATGGCAAATCAGTGCTTGCATGACAGAACGTCGTATGAGGTCATCGGCGCTTAATTCAATGCCACGCATGATCGGAAGGATATTGCGCTCCAGTTTGTCATAGTATTGCTGAAAATCACAGTAATTCTGATTTAAAGTTGGACCAATGCTTCCAATACCTGAAGTACCCAGGGCAATACGATCGCAATCAGGGTAAATGGAGTAGCCTTGCAAACCGTAATGGAGTCTGCCTTGACGCTGGGCGATGACTAACGGGTCGTTACGATTGGCAAAAAGATTCATACCAATATGAACGTAACCGGCATCAGTTAGGCGAGTAATTGCAAGCAGCAGCATCTCAAGTTTGATTTCGGTATCCGGCAAATCCTCGCTATGAATGTTCCGCTGTGGTTTGAACTTTTCTGGTAAGTGTAGATAATTCAATAGATTAATTTGATCTGGATTTGCAGCAATGATTTTTTTCAGCGTATATTCAAATTTTTCCAGATTTTGCTTGGGTAATCCGTAAGTCAATTCGATCCTGATAGATTTAAAACCAGTCTGCTGTGCATCGCGGATAGCGCGTAACGTGATGTCTTCTGATTGAATGCGGTGTATGGATTGCTGCACCCGTTGATCAAAATCCTGGACACCAATAATGGCGCAGTTAAAGCCCATTTCTGTCAATGCCTGCATTGAAACATTAGTCATTTGTCTCGAATCGATCTCTATACGAAATTCTCCCTCTTTTATTAAGTTAAAGTTTTGCTGTATTTCATGCATGATACGGCCTAATTGGATATTGCTCAGGAAAGTGGGGGTGCCTCCTCCAAAATATAGTTGTTCTACTTTTGGGTCATTTTTGAATAACTGACCCTGAAGCCTTATTTCACGTGATAAATACTCAAGATATGTTTTTATATTGTCGTTTTTATCAAAAACGGTCTGATTAAAATGGCAATAAAAACATAAAGAACTGCAAAAAGGGATATGCACATAGAGAGATAATGGTCTACGAAGGTGTCTTGCCTTGCGATTGTCAAGCCAAGCCGAATAGCTATGCGCATCAAATGCTTCGACAAAATAATCTGTTTCTGGATACAAGCAATAATCTGTATGATGGTATCCAAAACGGCGAATTAAATCTGAATTGATTTCAAACAAATCAGAAGATAATGGTGAATGCACTGAGATATCTCTCTTTGTGAAGAACGTGATCAAAAGAAATGGATTAATGTATAAGAGCTAA
>CAKKRO010000071.1 GCA_919902625.1 Nitrosomonadaceae bacterium | reverse complement strand
CGGATCAACGCAACGGCATCTATCGCATGCTGCACGAAGCGATTGCGCAACATTCGATCACCTACAAAGGCAGTGGTGAAGCCATGCGTGAATATATCCATGTGGAAGATGCAGCGCGCATGAGCGTACAAATACTCGCCCCAGAATTTGCCAACCGGCACATGATTCTGACCGGCCAGGAAAAGCTGCGCATCAAGGACGTCATGACCATGATCTCGGAAATCATGCCGTGGCCAGTGGAATTGCATTTTGACGAAGCCAATGCCGTGCATCACTACGAGATCACGCCGTATGCGTTCCAACCCCGCATTGGCCGCAAGCTGGTACTGAATGAACATGTCGATCTGGGGCAAGGCTTGCTTGATTGCCTGCGGGAAATTCACCACGACATCCATCACGCGGACGAAAATGACGACGCCACCCCATCAACCTCGGATAACCGGGCGTAAATGATTATGAAGAGCTTTAACTGGCAGGCCATCATTTTTGATTTTGACGGCGTGGTGGTCGAATCGGGGAAAATCAAGACCCAGGCTTTCGCCGAACTCTACCGCCCTTATGGGGAAGACATCGTCGCAAGGGTGGTGCAGTTCCATAACCAGAATGGCGGCATGTCGCGCTATCGCAAATTCCGGCATTTCCAGGAACACTATCTCAACAAGCCGTCACTGACGGAAGAAGAAGAAAAAAAACTGGATATCCGCTTTTCCGAATTGGTCGTAGAAGCCGTCATCGCCGCCGAAGCCGTTCCCGGCGCAGTCGAGCTTATACGCCAGCAAGCCGCCAGAATTCCATTATTCGTCGCCTCCGGCACGCCGGAGAGTGAGCTCAAGGTGATCGTTGAACGACGTGGCCTGACCCCCTACTTCACCGAAGTGCGCGGCGCACCGGCGCTTAAAAAAACACTGATCGCGGAAATTTTATCCGCACACGCACTCGAACCCGAATCGGTACTGATGATCGGCGATGCGATGGCCGATTTGGAGGGCGCGCAAGCCAACGGCACCGCCTTCCTGGGCCGCGTCCACCCCAATGATCCGAACCCTTTCCCCGAACAGATAGCAATCATCCCCGATTTGCGCGGATTAGTCGTTTAAAGGGAGCAATCCTCCGATGCAAAGAAATGTCTACCCGGATATCGAATGCTTAAGCCATGGCTTTGCCGGTTATGCCGCAACCGTGCTGCAAAACGCCTTAGCCCAAAAACAAAAAGCCACACTGGTCGTTCCCGGCGGCAACACCCCGCGCTATTACCTGCCCGCCTTGGCGCACAGTAAGCTGCCCTGGCATCGCATCACCGTCACGCTGAGCGACGAGCGCTGGGTGGATGCCGATCATGAGCAATCGAACGAACGCTTGATTAAGCAACATCTGATGAGCCACCTTCCGGCAAACACGAACACCACTTTCATTGGATTAAAAACCCGGCATGACCATCCTTTTGATGCCATGGGTGAAATTCATCAGCGCTTGGATCGCATTCTGCCACTGAGCCTGACGGTATTAGGCTTGGGAGAAGATGGGCATATTGCTTCACTGTTTCCGGGCATGAATCCCGATCTACCCGCCACGCATCATTGCGTTGCCGTTGCACCACCCATCGCACCCTCGCCGCGAGTCAGTCTTTCATTGGACATGTTGGCTAATAGTGAGCATATTGCGCTGGTTGTTATTGGTAAGGCCAAGCGCCAGTTGCTGGATCAATTGAACGAACATCCCGATCCGGGGTTGCCGATTACTTGGTTATTGCAACGTACTCATGCACCGATTACTGCTTTTGAGACTGAAGTACAATAAAATGGGATGCGCCAGCTACTCGTCTTATTCTGAAAAAATGATTAATTCCTTCATGATTCGAAACCCTGTATCTAATATTGAAGAGACGGATTACTTCTTTCTAAAGACCGTGATTCCAAGCCGGAAGGCAACCCGAGAATACTTATTGAGGAACAACTCCGATGAAAAAACTTGATGTATATGAAGAAGATATCCTAACCGCTTATGAGAAAGGCGAACTCAAGTCAACTTCACCTTCGAAGGAAAATCTGGCTAAATTCAAAGCAGCGGCTACCGCTACTTTTGTCAAGAATAAGCGTATCAACATCCGCTTATCTACACCCGATCTGATGGACATTCAGGCCCGCGCATTGGAAGAAGGTATTCCATATCAGACGCTTATCGCCAGTGTATTACACAAATACGCTTCTGGCCGCTTGGTTGAAAAACATTCCAGCCTAATCTCACGTTCAACCCGGTGTGCCAGCAAACAGCGCACCAGTTAGTCTGGACGTGTTAACGATTCCGCCAATACCCTTGGCCGCCGGTTGTCATCGATAGCCACATACGTCAGCACAGCTTCGGTCACTTTGATGCAAATCTCCTCACCCCCTTCGCGCACGCCACGCTGTGCATAAACCGCCACATCGACGGTAATCGAAGTGCGTCCCACCTTGATAATGCCGGCATAAAAGCTGACGATATCGCCGACAAACACGGGTTGCTTGAATACAAAGGAATTGACCGCCACCGTCGCAATTCGTCCGCGCGCCCGGCGGATGGCCGGAATGCTGCCTGCCATATCCACTT
>CAKKRO010000070.1:6203-8779 GCA_919902625.1 Nitrosomonadaceae bacterium | reverse complement strand
CCTGTTGACTTGATGGCAGAATTTGGTATAGGCCCGGCTGAATACCTCATGCCAGATATAGGAGCTCATATTGGCATGCAGTTCCGGGCAGCCGTTGGCACCTTCATGGCGCATGTCAATCTTGTGCGCAAATTCATGGATGACCACGTTATGGCCGGGCCGGGTTATCGTGTGCGCCACATCCTGCCAGGAAAGGATCACAGGGCCAGCCAGCCATGCCTCGCCGGAGGCGGCTCTGTGGACGTGATGTACAATGCCGTATGTATCCGCGTAATCATAGTCCAGCATAAATTCGCCCGGATATACAATCACCTCAAGCCAGTTTTCATAGTAATCCAGATCGAGATTGAGGATCAGGATGCAAGCCTGAATCGCGATCATCACCCGCATTTCGTCAGTGATTTGCAAGTCGTGTGCCCCGGCTATTTGTTTGTCATGCAGAAATAATGTCGCGCAATCACGTAGGCGTAAGAGTTCCTCAGGATTGAGCCCTTTCAGGCAGCGCAGATGGATCAGTTTCTGCCAGATGCGATCCGGTATGCCTTCTTGCTGAAGAATACGGCCTCTTTGCCAGTTTTTTAGGCTCCATGACATGGCTGTAATTCCCTGAAAACTATCTGGATCAGATGTGGATGGATGAATATATGATCATGATAACCTGCCATAGGCAGTCCAAGCCATGGCATGTACAAGATAATGTATCAATGGGTGTTTTATGTGCCTGTTGGGAGCAATTTTTATTGGTTGATGGTTGGCAATATGACAGGCTCACGAATGCCTGAAAAAAGTTTTTCAGAGGCGATTATTTGAGAGGGATGGAATCAATTCCAGATTGTGACAAAAATCACAGGCGCAATAAGGAAACTGCCGGATAATCGTGACGGATATAGCTATAGAGCGGTCTCTAAATGAATTGATCTATCAGTAATAATACAGCATGTTGTGTTTCAGTCTATTTCAAAACGAGGTTATTTTAAGGAAGGGAAAAGCTATGCGTAATCAATGGAAAAATAATATATTCAATGGATTGATCCTGTCGGTGCTGATTCTCGGCAGTTCGTTCGCGTGGGCTGGAACTATTAATCCGAATTGCGCCTATAAGCCTATTGATATCAACAAATACGGCGGACAGCCATTTCAGAACCCTCCCGGCATACGCGCGCAAAATGGCAGGCTCGATACCACTTTTAATGTGCAGTTTACCGATCCCAAAATCACCCGCCTGGCGGGATGCCCGGTAAAATTACGTACCTACAATGGCCAATTGGTTGGTCCGACATTGCGTGTCAAACAAGGGGATGTGATTAATCTGGCGCTTAAAAACAAGCTTCCTAAAGAATCCCCCAATGCAATTCAGGCTCAATTCGACCAGGAGAACAAGAATGCCTATCTCGATACCATTCCCGCTTCTTTCAATACCACCAATATGCACTATCACGGATTACACGTCTCACCTACCGGTAACAGTGACAATGTATTGCTCGATATCCCGCCACAAACTGAGCTTCTATATGAAGTAAAACTGCCGCAGACTCATCCCATCGGTTCTTATTGGTATCATGCCCACGCGCACGGATCGACATCGATCCAGGTTGGCAGCGGCATGGCGGGGGCTCTCATTATTGAAGATGATCCGAAGAACACGCCGCAAGCGCTGCTTGCCGCCAATGCCAATGAGAAGATATTTGTGTTGCAAACCATTCTGTATGACCAGAAAGGGGAGCTTAACAACATCACCAGCCTTTTCCCTGGCGGCGACTGCAGCCAAGCTGGCAATAAAGACACTTGGCCGTGCTCGCATCGCCGTATTACCATCAACGGGCAATTCGTTCCCGTCATCACCATGAAACGTGGCGAAGTGCAGCGCTGGCGTTTGATTGACACCGCTTTCCGTGAATCCATAGCCTTCGCGGTTGAAGGACATGATTTGCATGAGATCGCCTTGGATGGAAATTATCTGGGACGTGTGGACACATGGAAAGCAGGAACACCCATCGACCTGCAACCCGGTTACCGGAGCGATGTCTTGATCAAGGCCAGCATGAAACCGGGAGAATATCGGATTATTGATCAGTCTGCTCCGAGTCATAAATCATTACGGCAAATCGATGAGCCTGAGAATTTACTGGCCACTCTGATAGTGATTGATGAAATTGATGATATGGCTTTGCCTACCAGCGCCGAAATGGCTCCTTTGGCTCCTTTCGGCGACACGGATCTGCGCAAGAAAGCTTTGGGCGTGCAGGAAGTCGTTTTTAAACTCGGCAATGACATGCAAGGCAAAAAGAACTATTTCCAGGTCAATTACCGTGCCTTCAGCCCGGATCATGTGCGTCAACTGGAACTCAACGCAGTTGATATGTGGTCATTGACGACGGAAGGCGATCCAGTGGGAGTGCCTAATCCCATCCCTCCTTTACCGCACGTATTTCATATTCATGTCAATCCATTCCAATGGGTGCGCAAAGGACCGGATGGTTCCGATCAATTGGTGTGGAAAGACACACTGCTGGTGCAGGGGCCGGCCGTTACCAATGTCTATACACAATACCGGGACTATATCGGAAAGTTTGTTG
>CAKKRO010000070.1:2411-6103 GCA_919902625.1 Nitrosomonadaceae bacterium | reverse complement strand
CGCTTTCAGCGGGTGCAACAGATTCTGGATGAAGCGCAGGGGCATAGTATTCCTGATTATCAGGGGTTAGGTGCTTTCTGGCGGAACCTGGAAAGTTTTAAAACAGCGGAACTATATGGCCAGCGTTTGATTGCTCCGGAAGCGGGTGAGCAAATGGGGGATGGTAAGCCCGCCGTCAAGAAGAGCTGTTGTGGCGGTAAGTCCAGCGTTCCGGCGGATAATTCGTTGACTGCCAATGAGCAAGGATTGACGCAAGCGCTGTTGGCGAGCGGCAGCAATGCGCAAATTGGAGAATGTTGGCCGACGGGTGGCAGGAATCCGGCAAAAATTACTGCGAGCGGAATCGTTGATCCCGATGATAAAGCAAATAATGCGGCGCAAAAACGCAGTGATCAATCCGCCCTGATAATGGGTTTGCGTAAACAATTTCCATTCGATGGGTCGCAGTTTCCGCCACTTTTGTGGCATGCCCGGCATGAAGTGAGTCCGTCTGATATCACCTTTATCGCTGCCTGGATTGATGATGGTTGCCCTGAAACTGATATCGCGAGCAATGCCGTTGCAAGCAAAGAAACATCATCAGCGCAGCCGGTTGCGCCCGGTGCAGGGGCGACACCGCTGGCGCTGGCCATGGGCGATGCCCTGCACACCGTTTCAAAAAAACATTGCAGCGAGGATCGGGATAGTGTCAATGGGCTCAAGGTCAGAAAAGAAGTCAGCACCTTGAACGAAGACGAACTGGCCGCGCTGCGCGAAGCGTTGGCCTGCATGTATACCTACGATCCGCATATTCTTGACGAACGCAGTTTTAACTACTGGGCGCGCATTCATACGAATTCATGCCAGCATGGCTGGGAGCAGTTTTTACCCTGGCACCGCCTTTATCTCTATTTCTTCGAACAGACTCTGCAGGATTATGATTCCCGTATTACCTTGCCTTATTGGTCCTGGACCGATTATTCCGATGCCAATCGCAACACTTATAATACCAAGATACCGGATACCGGCGTGTTGCCGGAGGCTTATGGTTGCTTTCTGGACAGTGCCGGCCTGGCGGCTCTGAAGGATAGCGCCTTGTTTGACGAGACAGAGCTGGCCGGTTTGGCGCAGTTACAGAAAGCGGGCACGATTTATAATTCCGGATTGCGTTTTCTCAAGGCGGCCAAGATTAACTATACGCTGCAGCTCAGAGAGGGTGAGGTGGTCTGGTCCGACAAGATTAATGCCATCTATGCTGAATTGCGGCGGGCTAATCCGCTCTGGTTTCCTAACCGCTGGCCGGGGCCGCAGAGTTCTCCGACACATTATCCCACCCAAGAAAATATCGATCTTATTCTGGCGGTCAGGAACTGGGCGCAATTTGGCGGCGGGCCCGAGTACGATCATCATTTTGGTGTTCTGGAAGAGATACATAACGGCATGCATAACTTCTCCGGCGGGCAGAATCCCGAGTTTATATCAGCCACTAAGGCGATTGGCGTTACGGCCCCTGATCCGCAGAATCAATACAACCCGCAGTTTGGTTATATGACCGATAACCGGGTTACTGCATTTGACCCTGTCTTCTGGGCGCATCACTCGAATGTAGACCGGGTGTGGGCGGTTTGGCAGGAGAATAACCCCGGCGCCAATCCGGAAGATATGGATGGTATTCTGCCACCCTGGTCAATGGCCGTGCGCGATGCGCTCAGTACCCGCAAGCTGGGGTATGAGTATATGCGTGACACCTATCATTATCCGACCAATGGCCAGCAAGGATTGGTGCGGTTTAACTCTGAAAAAGCAGGGGTTAAGCCGCAGGTGCTGGATACACACCGTAAAGCGGAGGTGCGCCTGCACCGGATGCATGTTTCCAATATTTTTAACGCGGTGATCCGGGTTTTTCTCAACGCACCGGGGGCGACAGTCAGTACGGACATTGAGAATAATCCCTGTTACGTGGGTCAGGTCACAACCTTTAATGGTTCCTGTTATGGCGGGCCAGGCCACTGTGATAAACCTTTGCCTAAAACGCGCGTCTTTGATCAGCGCCTGTTACATCATCATGAACCACGCAATTTTCGTATTGATGCGACGGATGCGGTGCAACGAATGTTAAATAAAGGAGAGACGGATATCAGTGTCCATCTGGTCGTGATGGGACTTGATGGCAAGCCGATCGACAATGCTGTGTTTATCGGCGGCGTTTCTCTTAATTTCATGGATTAAAACTGGAGAACACACATGAAGATGTTCAAAATTCACCCTGCCATCGGATGCGCACGTATTGGCAATAGCGATGAGTTCTATTTAGCGCCCGAACAGCCTGGCGCGCTGCCCATCGAATGTGATGACCAGGGGCGGGAAATATTGGATAAAAAGGGTCAATCGCAACGGGTTTCCACGTTTAAAGAGGCGGGAAATCTGGGGCGTATCAAGCGTCAGGCGGCCCGCTTCCGCATCTTTGTCTATGATGAAGGACAAAGCGATAGCCAGATTGAACTGAAAATCGGTGATAAGTTTCAGTTCCCGTTGGATACTTCGACCACCGGTCCGCAAATAGTTGAAGGAACAGTGACCGATATCGAGTGGACAGTGCATCTGGCCAATAAAAAATCCTCCTGGTATGCGTTTAGTCAGAATGATGGCATGCACGGGTACAAACCGGGCTTTCCGCTGCGCAATCCTGAAGTGACGGCCCCTGATCGCCGCCGTCAGCTGATTATCGATCCGGGTCCGAGGACAATCTCCGGTAAAGAAGCTAAGACCGCATTTGCCAAAGATGCGGGTACCGCCTATCCGCAAAGTTTTCCTCCGGATGATATTCAGCCCTACAACATCACCACGCTGGGCGAAGCCATGGTCAATGAGGATAAGGATAAACACAGGCGCCTGATTGTGCTAGGCGGGTACGGCCGTTCCGGCTATAAAGGCGCGGATGGCGGGACGGTTCCGATGATCAGCAATTACGCTAATAACGATGGCTGGTACGATGATGTCTCGGATGGCCCGGTGCGCGCCCGGATCCTGTACAGCTATATCAGCCGTTATACCGATGCCAGCGGTAAACCGGTGAAGGAGACGCGCAACGCTTCTTATGAGGTGGATGTTCCCGCCTGGCTGCTGGTGGGTTATCCCCGTTATGCGCCGGAAATTGAGGATATGGTAACCATGGATGAGGCTATCTATGATCTCTCCGTGCGTCACTTTGCCTATGACCCCGTTGTCTATGGCGTTCAGCCATTCGACAAAAAAAGCAATCAACCGCAAACGCCTGAACAGTGGGCGCTTTGGCGCAGCAATGCGCGCTATAATCCCGCTTACTACCCGAGCTTTTTCCGGGATATCTGGCCGATATTAAAGCGGCCGGATGTGTACCAATTTACCCTTGATTTCGATCCTTTTGGCGGCGGTGTGCCTCATAACACCGGCACAGGGGGCAATCTGGATAAAAAAGCCTTATCCCGGCCGCCCAAGAACAATGAAGATCCCTATCAGCAGAATCGTCAGTTCATCTACGCGATTATGCGTAAGCCGGGGCAGGAAAACCTCTATACCGCACCGCATGATTTGAGCGAGATTTTTGGCGGCGGTTTTCACAATTCGGCAGCCAAGCCGCGTTTGATGCCGATGTTGAATGGTAATAATCCGCTCGATAATACATCGCCTGACAAGTTTTTACGCATGACGGACACTCAGTTATTTTTTCTCAA
>CAKKRO010000070.1:0-2311 GCA_919902625.1 Nitrosomonadaceae bacterium | reverse complement strand
ATACATCGCCTGACAAGTTTTTACGCATGACGGACACTCAGTTATTTTTTCTCAAGCAGTGGATGGAGGGAAAATTCATTAATGAATGCGATGAGTGGAACGAAGGGGATAATCAGTGTGAAACACCCTGGGCCGAGCCGCCCAAAACAGGCGCCGCGATTGATCGCGGTGTGCTGTCCAATGTGTTGGGCGGGGCTTTCTGTCCGGGCGCCGAGGTAGGCTGGATCATGCTGAATCCGGCGATCTATAGCAGTGCTTACCGTATCCATCAAGCTTCATATGAGGCGGGCAGTCTCAGCATTCCGGCTTCTGTCGCCATCCAGGATGGCAGCGCGGCAGAGGACTTCAGACAGGGACTGGAGCCGGGAGATCTGACCAAATATATGGGATTGCCCTGGCAGGCGGATTTTCATGAATGCACCGACCAGAATATCAATGTCACGTATGAAATGTGGAATAACATTTACCCGGAAAGCACGGGCGATCCGGTAGCCGTTAAGACGGCCTACAACATTCCCTGGTGGCCGGCACACCGCCCGATGGTGATCCAGAAAGCAACCGGCGGACAGTTCTACTGGACCTCCGGCATTCCTGATAATAATGCCGGCAGTGTGCAGATGGTGACAGATTGGGTTGAGTTGGGATTCATTCAATTTCAGGAAAATTCCGGTAACCCGGGTTATTACCAGATAGAACGCAATGACGCGGCATTGGGGCCGCAATTAAAACCCGGGCAACTGCGATTAGGCGGCAGGATAAAAAGGAGTTCACGTAATGACTGATACGGCAGGAAGTGTGCCTTCCATACTTTTGGGCACTTGGACTTATCGCAGTTTTCTCAGCAATCCCGATCTCAATGCTGATTTTGATGCGCTGGAATTTGGCCGCGGCAATATTCGTATTGATGACGCGCCGCTGCAAATATTCTCCGGTTTGATTTTTGGGCCGGGCTGGGAGCTGAAACTCAAAGGTGCGATTGCTTACGGCAATCCGTTTAGCGTCCGGTTTCAGGGCGCGGGAGTTGTTGGCGGCGCGCAATGGATCTATGACTACAGCGGATTTCTGGTGCCCGATTGGCCCAACGGCATCGATCAGCGGCCGGCGCTGGTGGGTTCTATTGTCCGTACTATTCCGCACCCTACCGGGCCGAATAATAAATCAACGGCTCCCGCGGGTGTTGTGGCGCAATGGATCGCTGTAAAACAAGATTCGCAGGATTGAACGCAAACGCTGATTATTATGATGTGGTGATTGTCGGCGGCGGTGTCGCCGGTAGCGCGGCGGCTATTGCTTTGGCGCAGCGTTCACCTGACTTAAGGCTGCTGTTGTTGGAGCGCAAGCCAGGCAAAGCACGGCAGCGCTATCGTATTGGTGAGACATTGCCGCCGCATGCGCTGGCTTTGTTTCAGCAACTGGGCTTGTTGGAAAGTTTCCAGGCACAGGGAAATATGGCAGCGCATGGCACACGCGCTATTTGGGGCAATGAAACGCCGCACGAATATCCGTTTCTCTATTCGCCCTATGGTCATGGCTGGCATCTGGATCGTGCCGCTTTTGATGACTGGCTGATTAACCAGGCGCAGGAACGGGGCGTAACGGTGGTCAGCGGCGGCATGCTGGAAGGGCAGCCGCGCTACGATAATGATTGGACGATGACCATAGCCGGGCATTCAATCAAAGCCAAAGCGATGATTGATGCCAGTGGCAGAAGCGCCGCCTTGGGCCGTAGCCAGGGCGGGCAGCTCATTGATTTGGATCGGTTGATTGGAATTTATCGCTTTTATCAGTTAACCGAGGACGTTGGTTTGGATAGCTATACTTTGGTTGAGAGCTGTGTCCTGGGTTGGTGGTATTCAACTTACCTTCCTGACCGGCAATTAGTAGTCACTTTGATGACGGATAGTGATATCGCGCGGGAGCAGGGAATGCTGACAGAGCCGGGATGGTTGTCGGCTTTAAAGATGACGCAACAGAGTTACCCGCGATTGATTCATGCCGAGCCTCTGACGAGTATAAAAGCCAAACCGGCGCATTCCCAATACCTTAAGCCGGTATGTGGAACAGCCTGGTATGCGGTTGGTGATGCGGCGGCTACTTTTGATCCTCTGTCGTCATTGGGGATCTTCAAAGCGTTGCGACATGGTTTGATCGTATCTTATGCTATTGATGATTTTATTCAGGGAAAACCCGGCAGCGAGCAAAAATATCAACAATTGATGGAGACGGAATACCGGCATTATCTAAAAACGCGCCATCATTACTATCAGGCGGAAAGCCGTTTTGATACGGCGCCATTCTGGCAGCGACGCAA
>CAKKRO010000069.1 GCA_919902625.1 Nitrosomonadaceae bacterium | reverse complement strand
CCATTAGGTAGAACTCATAGGCAAATACACCCAGCGTGACGCTGGCGGTCAGCAAGCCGGTGAATAGCGTTAGCTTGATTAAATCGCGATCGATTAATGCCGTCTGCGGATGCCGTGGCGGACGGTGCAACACGCCGGGATCAATCGGATCGGTTGACAGAGCCAAGGCCGCAAAGCCATCGGTTACCAGGTTGATCCACAGAAGATGCAAGGGCAAAAGGGGGAGCGGCCAGCCCAGCAGAACTGCGACCAGCATCACGATGAGTTCACCGGTACTGCTACCCAGCAGATAGGCCAAAGTTTTAGCAATGTTGTCATAAATGCCACGCCCCTCTTCCACGGCAGCGACAATAGAAGCAAAATTGTCATCCGTAATAATGATATCCGCCGCCTCCTTGGTCACCTCGGTGCCGGTAACGCCCATAGCGATACCAATAGATGCTTCCTTGATTGCGGGGGCATCGTTCACCCCATCTCCAGTCATCGCCACTACCGCGCTCTGCGCCTTCCACGCACGGACGATGCGAAGCTTGTGCTCGGCAGTAACCCGCGCATAAACGGAAACCCTTGATACACGTTCCTTCAGCGCTGCGTCATCCAACCGGTCAAGTTCGATGCCTGCGAGAATTTCATCATGCTTACCCAGAATACCCAGCTCACGCCCTATCGCCCGCGCCGTATCGGGATGATCACCGGTAATCATCACGGTTTTGATGCCGGCCCGTTTGCACTTGGCCACAGCCTCTTTTGCCTCGGCGCGCGGCGGATCCTGTAAGCCTATGAGCCCCAGAAAGATAAGTTCCTGCTCGATCCCGGTATCGCCTGCAATCTTGCCTTCTTCAAAACTGAAATCATCCAAGGCGCGTTCCGCGACGGCAAGCACACGTAACGCATCGTTCGCCAGCAACGTGTTAGCATGGAGAAGCCGGATACGGTCATTTTCAGTCAGATCCTTTATTCTCTGGCCGGTACGGATCCGGGTGCAGTGGCTGAGAATCACTTCCGGTGCGCCTTTGACGAATGCCCAGGCATGATTCTCCTG
>CAKKRO010000068.1 GCA_919902625.1 Nitrosomonadaceae bacterium | reverse complement strand
GTAAGGCGCGTTACCCAAACCAACGGCGATATTGCGCTGCCATTGTTGATAACCAATACGGCGAATCGCGCTGCCCGCCAATCTGGTTTCAAATGTTTCCTGATCCCAACTGAATAATTCAATCAACGACACATCATCCAGGCCATGACGCACATGAAAGTCGTTTTCATGGGTGATTCTGGCAAATTTATTCCAGGGGCATACCAACTGGCAATCATCGCATCCATAAATACGATTGCCAATCAGGGAGCGCAACGATTCGGGAATACTGCCTTTTAACTCGATCGTCAGATAAGAAATACAGCGCCGCGCATCCACCTGATACGGCGCAACAATCGCTTGCGTCGGGCAGATATCGATACACCGGGAGCAACTGCCGCAATAATCCCCAATCGCATCATCGGCGGGTAATGGCAGATCCGTATACATTTCACCGAGAAAAAACATCGAACCCGCCTGGCGTGAAAGCAACAATGTGTGTTTACCGCGCCAGCCCAAACCTGATTTTTGCGCCCACGCCACTTCCATCACCGGCGCGCTGTCAGAAAAAACCCGGTAATTGAATGACCCCACTTCAGTCGTGATTTTGTCAGCCAATTTTTGTAAACGTGCGCGCACAACCTTATGATAGTCACGTCCTAAAGCATAACGGGAAATAAATGCCTGATCACCTGCGTTGATCACATCCCAGCTATTCCTGGCGGAAGGCGGTACATAATTCATACATACCGAAATAACCCGCTGCGTTCCAGGCTCAAGCTCAGCGGGCCGGGTGCGTTTGGTGCCATGTTTCGCCATATAATCCATGTCACCGTGATATCCTTGATCCAGCCATTTGAACAAGCCTGATTCCACCACTGACATATCCGCATGGGCATCGGCGATACGCGTATCCTGAAAGCCGAGCTCTTTACCCCATGCTTTTATAACAACAGCCAAAGCAGCATAATCGGGTAATTTATTTGTTGAGGTATTCTCTTGCATAGTCCACATTCTACAGATTCTGAATCAGCACAAAACCTTACTTATTATCTTGCTGATGAAGCAGCAACATTAGCTTTTGGTAAAAAAATAGCCGCTTCCTTGCACGCCGGGTTGACTATTTATCTGGTTGGCAATCTGGGGGCCGGTAAAACAACGTTAACGCGAGGTATTTTACACGGCCTTGGCTATGAGCATGTAGTCAAAAGCCCCACCTATAATTTAGTTGAAATCTATAAAGTTTCTAGGTTATACTTGTATCACTTTGATTTTTATCGATTCAATGATTATTTTGAATGGGAAGAAGCAGGCTTTCGCGATTACTTTAATTCAGATTCAATCTGTTTGGTGGAATGGCCTGAAAAAGCTGGCAATCTGTTGCCAGTGGCTGATTTGCAGCTCTTCTTCAGCATCCTCGATACAGGCCGGAGTATTGAAATTCGGGCTGGTACGGAGACTGGAAAACAATGCTTAAAACATTGGAAAGATCAGAAAAGCTTATGATCACATGTTTTAGCGGCGGCAATATTGCTTCCATAAAACATGTCTGCCTTGCATTCTTTATTCCAGCCTTTTTGTTCTTTGTTACATTTTTAAGTCAACCTGTTTTAGCTGCTGATACTACAGTCAAATCAGTCCGCGTTGGATTAACACCTGACTATACCCGCATCACATTGGAATCCAACCGGCCGCTTCAGTATGAATTAAGTATGCTGAATGACCCGCATCGTGTTGTTATCGATTTAAGCAATACACAGATTTCTCCCGCACTGGCGACACTGCCACAGAAAGTCGATGCCATTGATCCTTTTGTTCAAAAAGTCCGCATAGGACAATTTAAACCGCATGTTATCCGATTGGTATTTGATCTTAAGACGAATGTCGTACCGCGCGCATTTGTTATTGAGCCCAAAGATAATTTTGAACATCGTTTGGTATTGGATATTTATCACCCCGATAAAGCGGCACGAATGGATTTGAATGCCAATACCAATGTTGACATTGCCGCTGATCTTGAGACTGATATCCTGGATGAGTTGATCGCAACATTAGTACTTGATCACAATCGACAAGAAACTAATCACGCGCAACACCATCATAAACATCAACCAAAGCAACCCATCCATCAATCAAAACAACCCAACAGTTTTCAAGCCGCACAAAACCGCAAACCCAAACCGATGATTCCACGGATCATAACTATCGCTATTGATCCTGGCCATGGCGGCAAAGATCCTGGTGCAGTCGGATATAAAGGCACGTATGAAAAAGATGTCACTTTGGCAATTGCCCGGAAGCTCAAGGCCAGAATCGACAAAGAACCTGATATGCGTGCCATACTGACTCGCGAAGGTGATTATTATATTTCACTCCCGCAACGCCGTATTAACGCTCGACGTGCCAATGCAGATCTGTTTGTATCGATACATGCGGATGCCAATCCCAGATCCCACGCACATGGCTCCTCAGTATTTACATTATCTGAACACGGCGCAACCTCAACAACGGCCAGTTGGCTCGCCAACAAGGAAAATAGCGTGGACAATGATTTGATGGGAGGGATTGATATCACATCAAAATCAAAAGACATCAAAGAGTTATTGCTGGATCTTTCACTCAATGCAACCATTAATGACAGCGTCAAACTGGCCGAGCATGTTTTGAAACAACTTGGAAGCATCAATCATTTACATAAAAGAAATGTCGAGCAAGCTGGTTTTGCCGTACTCAAATCACCTGATATTCCCTCGATCCTGGTAGAAACAGCCTTTCTCAGCAACCCCAAAGAAGAAGAGAAACTACGCAGCAAGGATTATCAAAATAAAATGGCTGATGCCGTGTTTCTAGGCATTAAAAATTACTTTGCAGATAGTCCCGCATTAGCACGTGCTGAAATGGCCCAAGCAAAATAAGCAACGAATCTTCCTTTTAAAATATAAATCAAATTAAACTGTTTCATTATCAAGAGTTACAATAGCGTCTTTATACTCACACGAGTCGCAGTAATCTTGGTATAAGATCCCAAAATATTTAATACCGCCCATCGGCTATAAACTTTTGACATTCTTATACCGGTTGCCAAGCATAAATTGATGCGTATCAACCACTTTCATAAAACAATGGATCAATGGTATCAACTTCGCACCAAAAATGGCTTGCCACACATTTTCCTAACCGGCAGCTATACTCTGGCAGCGTTGGAAGACATACTGGAACCCTTGACCAGCGCGCTTATCAATCAAGCAAAGAACCGTGATCTTTACTGGGATTTAACCGGTATCCAGCAAATGGATACCGCCGGGGTAGTTATGTTATGGCGTGCCTGGAAATCCCGGCGGCCCGAACATTTGCAATTACGCCCTGAACATGAAGAAATGCTTAAGCGGATTGAGAATTTCCCAATTTTCCAATCGGAAGCTGAATATAAAGATTTACTGTGGCCTGTAACCCGCTTAGGGAAACTGGCACTGCTTTTATGGGAACATATCGTAGGCATCACCACTCTGATTGGACAGTTGGTGATTGATATTATTTACTTGATTCTTCACCCGATATATATTCCCTGGCGTGAAATCTCGGCCAATTTATTTCGCACTGGCGCACAAGCTCTGGGCATTACTGCATTGGTCGGATTTCTTATTGGGATCGTATTAAGTTATCTGTCTTCCAAACAATTGCAATTATTCGGTGCAGATATCTTCATTATCAATATATTGGGAATCAGTATTATTCGCGAATTGGGTCCAATGCTCGCAGCAATACTAGTGGCCGGCCGTTCCGGTTCATCCATGACAGCTCAGTTGGGTGTCATGCGTGTAACCCAAGAACTGGATGCTTTGACGGTTATGGGTATTTCACATAGCCAACGTCTGATATTACCCAAGTTACTAGGACTCGGCATTGCGATGCCGTTATTAGTTATGTGGACCAGTGCAATAGCATTATTGGGTGGAATGGTCGCAGCGGAATTACAGTTGGGTTTGAATTATCAATACTTTCTGACCGCACTGCCTGATGCTGTGCCTATAGCCAACTTGTGGCTGGGGCTTGGGAAAGGTATGGTATGTGGAATGGTGATAGCGCTCATTGCCTGTCATTTTGGTCTAAGAATACAACCTAACACTGAAAGTTTAGGTGAAGGCACAACTTCTTCTGTTGTCACTTCTATCACAGTAGTCATTATAATTGATGCAATTTTTGCAATTATATTCTCTGATGTAGGACTTACCTAGATTAATGATAAAACCAGAATGTATTATTGAAATTGAAGCGCTGCATACTCGTTTTGGTAACCATATTGTTCATCAAGATGTCAATTTATGTGTGTATCGGGGTGAAGTACTGACACTGATAGGTGGTTCAGGTAGTGGAAAAACGACATTACTGCGCCAAATGCTTAGTCTGGAAGAACCATCACAAGGAACCGTAAAAATTTTTGGATGCTCCCGCAGTGATCCTGATTTTATTCTCCAGAGAAAAAATATACGCAGCCGCTCAGGCGTACTTTTTCAGCAAGGCGCATTATTTAGCGCATTGACCGTATTTGATAATGTTGCTTTACCTTTACGTGAGTTACACACACTCAGTGAAGACATAATTCGTGATTTAGTGACGATTAAACTTGATATGGTGGCCATTGGACCCGAACATGCTTATAAAATGCCTGCAGCCTTGTCCGGCGGAATGATCAAACGTGTCGCCCTGGCCCGTGCTCTCGCATTAGATCCAGAGCTATTATTTCTTGACGAACCTACAGCCGGACTGGATCCTGAATTAAGCGAAAGTTTTGTAGAACTAATTCTTGCATTACGCAGTGAAATGGATTTAACGATTGTCATGGTTACCCATGATCTTGATACATTAGTTGCATTGTCAGATCGTATTGCGGTTTTAGCTGATCAACAAGTTGTTATAACGGGTACATTAAATGAGATATGCAGCTTTCAACACCCATTTATAACCAGTTTCTTTAAGAGCATACGACATAAACTTGATCAAAAAAATAATTTGGAGCAGACATGGAAAACCGTGCCCATGCCCTCGTAGCCGGCATATTTGTTATTTTCCTGAGTATCACAGTCGTTCTAGTGGCCATGTGGTTCGGTGGAAACAACATCCAGCGTAATTCTTATCTCGTGGTGACCAAAGAATCGGTTAGCGGACTTAACCCTCAATCCGCTGTGCACTATCGCGGCGTTAATATCGGTAAAGTTGAGAGTATTGAATTTGATCCTGACAATTTACATCAGATTCTGATCCATATTTCGATTGACGAAAATGTTGTGCTGAACAGAACAATTTATGCGCAATTAGGCTATCAAGGTGTTACGGGACTGGCCTATATACAACTGAATGATGATGGCATCGATAATGAACGATTACCCCTGGATGCGCACATTCCAATGCGGCGATCATTACTGGAAGAGGTTGCTGGATCGGGCCAGCATTTACTGACTAATGTCAATAAATTAGTGATAAAAATGCACCGCTTGCTGAATGATCAGAATCAAACACAAGTATCTGAAATTCTGATGAATATTGAGAAAGCCACCAGAAATTTTGATGGCATAGCCAGTCATTTACAGCCTGTATTAGAATCCTTTACTGAACTGACCACCGAATCCAGCACTTTGGTTAAGCGCCTGGATCAACTTTTAGGTGAGATTAATATTGCCATGGCAAATGCCAATCAAAAAGAAGGTATTTTTGACAGTCTGTCTCAAAGCACACAAGAACTGGCAATCGCCATTCCTGAGCTACGAAAAGTCAGTAATAACCTGGTACGCAATTCAAACAATCTGGACAGAGTGTTGCATCAATTAGAAGAAAATCCGCAAAGCCTGATATTTGGTCGCCCTCCGTCACTGCCTGGTCCTGGAGAAGCGGGTTTTGCATCACCTGCAGAGCATATAAAATGATCAAAGCGCTATTATCGATTCTAATCTTTTACCTGCTCTCAGGTTGTACCGCAATTCATAAATCACAGCCTCCAATTTCCATTTATGATTTTGGCCTGCAACCATCGCAGCATACCCCAGATACCCTGCAGCAATCTCCGAAACTAAGGAAAAGTATACTCATAGCCGATGCTACCGCGCCATCATGGCTGGATAACAACGCGATCCATTATCGGTTCCTCTATCACAATCCTGCTCAATCATATACTTATGCCAATAGCCGCTGGATTGCAACACCTACTGCCATACTGACCCAGCGGATTCGCAACCGTATCGTTACCAACACGAAAGAGCAAGTCATAAAAGACAGTAGTACAGCAAGAACTGATTATGTTTTACACGTTGAATTGGAAGAATTCTCTCAACTATTTGATACGATCAATGACAGTCATGTTGTCATTGGCTTGCGCGCCAGTTTGATTGAACGCAATTCGCGCCATCTAATTGCCCAAAAGGACTTTAGCATTAAGGAGAAAACTCCTGCTGCTGATGCGGCAGGTGCCGTATTTGCTTTAAACTCGGCAAGTAATCAGTTGATTAATGAATTGATTGATTGGCTAACGATTGAATTGCCCTCAAATTAGCCTTACAACTCGCCACCAAAATTAATCACAACTTTGATTAATTTATTATTCGCTTATGTTAGTATCCCGTAAATTATTGCTCAAGGGGTTATTTCGTGCGTTTATTCTTTGTCACCTTTCTTTTAGCCTATCTGCTAAGCGCCTGTGGTCATAAAGGACCGCTCTATATTCCTCTTCCACAGACTGATGAAGCAAATCGCACATCACAAAATGAAATTGAAAAGAAATGAGCGGTTTTCCAGAATTCATCTACCGTGACAATGAACTCTTTGTAGAATCCGTACCTTTAAAGCAGATTGCTGATGAATTCGGCACCCCATGCTATATCTACTCACGATCTGCCTTAACCAAGGCTTATCAGGAATTTGATTCTTCTTTTGCAAGTCGCGATCATTTGATTTGTTATGCCGTAAAAGCCAACTCCAACATTGCCATACTCAATCTATTTGCGCAGCTAGGCAGCGGTTTCGATATTGTTTCCGGTGGCGAACTACTGCGTGTGATTAAAGCAGGCGGAGATCCCGGAAAGACTGTATTTTCCGGTGTTGGCAAAAATGTGAATGAAATGCGCATGGCTCTGGATGCCAATATTTTGTGTTTTAATGTGGAATCTGAAGCTGAGTTACTTGCTTTAAATCAGATCGCAGAAGACATGGACAAGATTGCACCGGTTAGCTTACGCGTGAACCCGGATGTAGACGCCAAGACTCACCCATACATATCGACCGGTCTTAAAGAAAATAAATTCGGCATCCCGACCAGTGAAGCTGAAAGAATTTATAAATCTGCCCACCGGTATGCTCATATCCGTTTTACTGGATTGGATTGCCACATCGGATCTCAACTGACTGATCTTGAACCCTTTATGCAAGCGGGCAACAAAATGCTCGATTTACTCAATAAACTACAATCACAGGGCCTGGAAATTGAACATCTGGATTTGGGAGGTGGATTAGGTATTCGCTACGCCAATGAAACACCCCCAACCATTAAAGAATATGTATCTGCGTTATGCGCCAAAACCCATCAAATCAAACAACGCCTCTTGATTGAACCGGGTCGCTCACTCGTGGGCAATTCAGGCATCCTGCTTACTCGAGTTGAATATCTCAAACATACACCTGCACGAAATTTCGCCATTGTCGATGCAGCGATGAATGACTTGATGCGCCCAGCACTTTATGATGCCTACCATGAAATTCTACCGGTCACTGAAAATAATGGAGAATGCAAAAATTACCAAATTGTCGGCCCTGTTTGTGAAACAGGCGATTTCCTGGGACATGATCGCAGGCTGAGTCTGGCTCATGGAAATTTATTGGCTATCATGTCAGCCGGTGCTTATGGCATGAGTATGAGTTCAAATTATAATACCCGGCCACGCGCAGCTGAAGTGATGATAGATAAAAGCACTGTTCATATCATCCGGCAGCGTGAGACAATTGATCAATTAATCGCTACTGAGCAAGTTCTGCCCTGATCAATCGTCATTCGCATAGATATGGAGATATGCTCAACTGTAGTAACATGCCTTATTGCCTTATGATAAATCTGTAATGACAAGTCTTTCCAGCATTGATGATGAACAATATCAGGATCATATCCTGCAAGGCGTATCTCGCACTTTTGCATTAACTATCCCGCAATTACCTGAAGCTTTACGTCGCGTGATTGGTAATGCATACCTTCTATGTCGTATCACCGATACGATTGAAGACGATAACGCTTTAACTTCAGAACAAACCAGGCAACTATCGCATATGTTCTCTGAAGTCGTATGCGGAAATGCATCAGCCGAAGAATTTGCAAACGAGCTCTATCCTCTTCTTTCCAATCACACAATTCCAGCAGAACATGATTTAATAAAACACACACCTTCAGTTATCCGTATTACACATAGCTTTAATTCCGCTCAACGCAATGCCTTGGAACGATGTGTTCGGATTATGGGGCAAGGCATGTCTGATTATCAGGAAACTGAATCTCTGGAAGGACTAAAAGATCTGTCTGCAATGGATCAATACTGTTATTACGTTGCAGGCGTTGTCGGTGAAATGTTGACTGAATTATTTTGCGATTATTCCCAGGAAATAAATCATCACAAACCAGCTCTGATGAAACTCTCCATATCCTTTGGACAAGGACTGCAAATGACGAATATCCTTAAAGATATTTGGGATGATCGTAAACGCGGAGCTTGCTGGTTACCTCAAGATATTTTCCTTAAACATGGATTTGATCTTCGCAATTTGCAATCAAGCACATCCGATGTCAAATTTCAGACCGGACTAGCCGAGTTACTGGGAATCGCTAAAAGTCATTTACAGAATGCACTTATCTACACAAGCTTGATTCCTCCACAAGAAAAAGGAATTCGCCGTTTCTGTTTATGGGCAATTGGTATGGCAATCTTGACTCTCAATAAAATCAACCAGCACCGTGATTTTTCTGAAGGTACACAAGTAAAAATTACTCGCCGCAGTGTTAAAGCCACAGTCGTAACAACCAGTTTATTTGCCAGCAATGACTGGATATTAGATCTGCTGTTTAAACTTACATCCAGAAATATTCCTGACGTTGACAGACACAAAGAAGCCTATCTCGGGAATCAAATAAAAGATCAATGACCTATTGTAGGTCAGATTATTCTTCTTATTTCTTCAGGCATTCCTAAACTTAAATCCCATAACAGACTACAAGGCATTATTTCATCATGAAATCATTGGTTACTGGTGCAACAGGATTTCTCGGTTCCGCTGTTATGCGGTGTTTGCTAACCGCTGGCCATGAAGTTCGTGTATTAGTAAGGCCTGACAGTAACCGAAGGAACCTTGAAAGTTTTCCGGTTGAAATTGCTACAGGTGATCTACGTGATCATAGATCGCTGAAAGATGCTATCCGCGGTTGCGATAATCTATTTCATGTCGCTGCTGATTATCGTCTTTGGGTTCCTGATCCTGAAACAATGCATGAAATCAACGTCACTGGCACACAAGCGCTGATCATTGCCGCTGCCGAGGCAGGATTAAAACGCATTGTTTATACCAGTAGTGTGGCAACTTTAGGTTTAAACCAGGATGGATCGCCCGCTAATGAAGAAACACCATCAAGTTACGCAACCACCACCGGATTTTACAAACGTTCCAAATATCAAGCCGAACAAATGGTCAAACAATTGACCGACGATCACCATTTGCCCTTAGTGATCGTTAATCCATCCACTCCAATTGGCCCCGGAGACATACGCCCTACACCAACAGGCCGCATCGTGCTGGATACTTTAATGGGTCGAATGCCTGCCTATGTCAATACAGGATTAAACATTGCCCACGTAAATGATATAGCCTATGGACATTTATTAGCTTACCTGCATGGAAAACCGGGAGAACGTTATATTCTGGGTGGTGATAACATGACTTTATTGCAAATCCTCCAAACAATTGATGAGATCAATGGAATACCCAAGAATCGCATCAATATACCCATTTGTTTAATGCTCCCAATAGCGTGGTTTATGGAGAAAATTGCAACTTTCACATACACTGAGCCACGTGCGACACTGGACAGTATCCGTATGGCCAGAAAGCTTATGTTCTTTTCCAGTGAAAAGGCTCATCGTGAATTAGGCTATCAATATCGTCCTGCGACTGAAGCACTTAAAGATGCTGTTAAATGGTTTAAAGAAAATGGCTATTGCAACTAACTCAACTAGCTGTCAACCTCTATCCTTTTATTCATATCCTTCTAATAGATCTCTACCTATTTATCTTTCTTTTCAATCTTGATCATCATCCAGCAAGAATTCCAAATGAAATCTGCTACAAAATAGATACTGAGCCACAAATTTCAAAGTTTCCCTAAACAA
>CAKKRO010000067.1 GCA_919902625.1 Nitrosomonadaceae bacterium | reverse complement strand
GAATAATGATCCGTTTTCATTGTTAGAGGGCAATCTCGGTAAAAATGAACCTTAGCAAAGATTCCAAATCCAATTATCTGTTTTGGTTTCCTATTGGTTTTTTGCTGACTTATGTACCTCGATAAAATCTATACATTACAAACAGGTGTTAGTCTTAAAATTTCAACCCTGGCTTTGCAGGAACTGATTGCGAATGCCATGAGCAGGCAGGAACTTCCCGAACTGGAAAGCATTCACTGCACAGCAGATTTATATACCTATCTGTCTGTTGCCGTCCATGAGGGCGCTGAAGATTTAATAAAGAGACGGTGCCGTTGGGTAAATAATGAAATTAAAGCTGACTTGATTGCAGGGCGGCCAGTTTCATTCAGCGGTTTTTGTAATCTTTTCTGGCGAAATCTCGATGAGGATGATCCGGACGGTGACGAATGGCACCGGTTGATTGCAAATGACCGGTTTCATTCTCAATTGGTTGTCTTACTGAATAAATTGCGGATAGCTAAACGTAACCTGCAACAAGACAGAGAAACGGTTCCTGATAGGTACCTTGAGTCAGCGTAACTGTATCAACCGGGAATGATCACAGTTGAATCTCTTTGGAGTGCACTTCCCACCGCAAGCGGTGGGATTCTGCATTCAGAAATACTCAGGCAATAGTCACTTCTTTAGCCAGATACACATCCTGAATTGCGTTGAGTAGTTTGACACCTTCAGTAAACGGTTTTTGGAATGCCTTGCGCCCGGAAATCAATCCCATGCCACCCGCCCGCTTGTTAATGACTGCGGTTCGAACTGCCTGGTGCAAATCATCGCTCCCTGATTCTCCCCCTGAATTAATCATGCCAATCCGCCCCATGTAACAATTTGCGACCTGATAACGCACGAGATCAATGGGGTGACCGGTTGTCAGCTCGCTATATACCTTGGGATGGGTTTTGCCGAATTTGATAGCGTTATAGCCACCATTATTGATAGCCATTTTCTGTTTGACGATATCAGCGCCAATGGTTACTGCCAGATGGTTGGCCTGACCGGTCAGATCAGCACTCACATGGTAATCCTTATCCGCAGTTTTAAACGCAGCATTGCGCGTATAAGCCCACAATATGGTGACCATACCCAGATTATGAGCATGTTCGAATGCTTCTGAAACTTCCTGGATTTGGCGGCGCGATTCTTCAGAGCCAAAAAAAACGGTCGCACCGACTGCACAGGCGCCCATATCAAAAGCCTGATTGACGCTGGCAAAAAGGGTTTGATCGAATTTATTCGGATAGGTGAGTAATTCATTATGATTAATCTTAAGAATCATAGGGATCTTGTGTGCATATTGCCGTGACACGATTGCTAGCACACCCAATGTGGAAGCGACCCCATTGCAGCCCCCTTCAATGGCAAGCTCAACAATATGTTTGGGATCAAAAAACATCGGATTGGGTGCGAAGGATGCGCCTGCGGAATGCTCAACCCCTTGATCCACGGGTAATAATGACAGATAGCCTGTGCCCGCCAAACGTCCGTTGTTATAAAGTGCCTGAAGATTGCGCAACACGCTTGATTTCCGGTTGCTCAAGGCCATGACGCGCTCGATGAAATCGGCGCCAGGTAACTGTAGGCTACTCTTTGGAATTGCATCGCATACATGCTTGAGAAGCAAGTCGTTTTCATTTCCCAAAATAGCAGTAATGTCGGTCATATTTACTCCTTTCCAATTTAATTGGACAACCGTTCTTTTTTACCTTCTTATGTTAGTATACATTGGCATCATTAAATTTAAGGGAATTTCCTTGGTTGAATATTATAACCATTTCACTTATCTCTTAAATGTTATGGATGGTGTATCACAGAAAGTGTAGCGGTTTGAAGTGAATTTCATCAATAAAAAGGAGAAATCATGACGAATATCGTAAAGCGTTCCCCTCGGACCAGCAATATTTCCCGCCTTGACCTGTTTGATGTCTTTGAAGATTGGTTTAAAAATTTTGGCATACGGCCATTCCCCATGGATATGGGAAGTGCTCCGGAAATCAAGATGGATTTGTCTGAGAATGACACCAACTATACCGTACGTGCAGAGATTCCCGGCGTAAAGAAGGATGACATCAAAGTGCAAGTGGATGGAAACCGTGTTTCCATCAGTGTAGAAACCAAGAAAGTGAAAGAAGAAAAAGAAGGTGAAAGAGTGATCTGCCGCGAGTGTTACCAGGGATCAAGTTATCGTAGTTTCAGTCTGGATCACGCTATAGACGAGGCCAATACCCAAGCCAAGTATGAGAACGGCGTGCTGGAATTGACACTGCCGAAGAAGAATGGAAAAACCTCCAAGCAGATTAAAATCAAGTAGTAAAAATAGATTGCTAACCAAAAATAAGTGGTTATTTTAAATAGGAAGATGTTCATTTCAAATCCGCGCTTTACAGAGCGCAGATTTATTATCTACAGGTCATTTAGCTTGCCTTAATCTCAAGACGGCCAAACTGTGAAAATTAATGGCGAGGAAATGCTGGCCATGCGGGAAAAAGATATTCTGGCTGTGGTAAGAGGCCTGATCAGAGTTATAAAACATTCGTTCGGGAGATTTTTATGCCGGCAAAACAAATCCTATTTCATGATGCTGTCCGCACCAAGATTGTTGAAGGTGTGAATATCCTGGCAAATGCAGTCAAGGTGACACTCGGCCCGAAGGGCCGCAATGTCATACTCGAGCGTACTTATGGTCCGCCTCTCGTGGCTAATTCCGGTGTTATTGTGGCGAAGGAAATCGAGCTTGAAGATAAGTTCGAGAACATGGGCGCGCAGATGGTGCGAGAAGTTGCCAGCAAAACATCCGATGTGGCGGGAGATGGCACCACTACCGCTACGATATTGGCACAGGCAATTGTCCGTGAAGGCATGAAGTTTGTCGCCGCAGGTATGAACCCGATGGATCTGAAGCGAGGTATCGACATAGCTGTTGCTGCAACCATTGAAGCGCTCAGGAAAGCTTCCAAGCCCTGCACAACCAGTAAAGAGATTGCCCAGGTTGGAGCAATTTCCGCCAATTCTGATACGGCGGTGGGTGAAATCATCGCTGAAGCGATGGAGAAGGTTGGAAAAGAAGGTGTGATTACGGTTGAAGACGGCAAGAGCTTGCAAAACGAGCTGGAGATCGTGGAAGGGATGCAATTTGACCGCGGTTATTTGTCCCCTTATTTTATCAATAATCCCGATAAACAGGCCGTAGCGCTGGATGATCCCTATATTCTTCTGTATGAAAAGAAGATCAGCAATATCCATGACTTGCTGCCACTGCTGGAGCAAATTGCCAAGGCTGGCCGCCCTTTGCTGATTATTGCCGAGGATGTTGAAGGTGAAGCGCTGGCGACCTTGGTGATCAATAGCATTCGCGGCACTCTAAAAACCGCCGCAGTCAAGGCGCCTGGTTTTGGTGATCGCCGCAAGGCCATGCTGGAAGATATTGCTATTTTGACCGGCGGTAAGGTCATTGCCGAGGAAATGGGTTTTACTCTGGAGAAGACCACGCTGGAGCATCTTGGTCAGGCCAAGCGTGTTGAAGTGGATAAGGAAAACACAACGATCATCAGTGGCGCCGGGGATGCCCGGCAGATTCAGAGCCGTGTCAAACAAATCCGTAAACTGATTGAAGAGTCCACCAGCGATTACGATAAGGAAAAATTGCAGGAGCGTGCAGCCAAGCTCGCGGGCGGTGTTGCGGTAATCAAGGTGGGTGCTGCTACTGAAACGGGGATGAAAGAGAAAAAGACCCGCATCGA
>CAKKRO010000066.1 GCA_919902625.1 Nitrosomonadaceae bacterium | reverse complement strand
CGTGCCGCCTTGCTGGCGGGCAGCATGCTGGCCAGAATACCGGTCACCAGCGCGACGATGATGCCGGCAATCGAAGCCCAGACCGGCGCCCAAGCGGGAAGTTGCGGGTAAGCCAGCCGCAGTATTAAACTGCCGAATTGCCCCAGCAGGAATCCGAGCATAGCGCCGGCAAATGATAGCCAAACCGCTTCGGCAAAAAATAGGCGGCGGATATCGGTGGAGGTGGCGCCGATGGCTTTCAGCAGACCGATCTCAGCGGTGCGCTGGCTGACTGCAACCAGCATCACATTCATCACCAGAATACCGGCGACAATCAGGCTGATCGCGGCAATCCCGGCGACTGCCAGCGTCAGGGCGCGCAATATCCGGTCAAAGGTGTCGAGGATGGCATCCTGCGTAATTACGGTGGTGTCATCTTCGCCGTCATGACTTTGCCGCAAGCTTGCTAATATGGCTTGCTTGGCGGATTCAATCTCACTATGGCTTTTGGCTTCCACCAGAATGCGGAATAGCGATGTGGTATTAAACATCGTTTGTGCATAATCAATCGGAATAATGACGATTTCGTCGGTATTGAAACCCATCGATTCGCCCTGTGCCGCCAGCACGCCTGAGACCAGAAACCGGCTGTCGCCCAACCGGACACGTTGCCCGATGGCCTGGCTGCGGGGAAAGAATTCACTGGCTATTTTTGCGCCCAGCACGATATGGGCGCTGTGTTCGGCGCCCTGCGCGAGAAAACTTCCCTGCGCCAGTTTCATATGGCGGATCGGTATCAAGTTGGCGTTGCTACCCAGGACTGTGACTTCACGCAGACGATTGGCGGCAGAAAGCTCCGCCGCGCCGACATTGAGCGGCGCGTAACGCCGCACTTGCGGCAAGCGCCCCAGCAGTTGCGCGTCTTTCAACGTCAGATCGCGCGGTGTCTGACCTAATACCGCACCGGGAAATGATCCCGCCGTTTCCGCGCGCCCCGGCAGGACGACAAGTAAATTGGTGCCGATGGAGGAAAATTGATTGATCACATAACGTCTGGCGCCATCGCCTAAAGCCGTCAGAACAACGACCGCAGCTACGCCCAATGCCATGGCCAATATAATCAGCAGTGAGCGCATGCGATAACTCAGCACGGTTTTAAACGAAGTTTGCAGCGTATCAGTCAGTGTCATGTGCTTGATCCGTCAATATTTTTCCATCCCGCATGCCGATCTGGCGATGTGCACGGGCGCCCAGTTCGCGGTCATGCGTGACGACAATCAGCGTGGTTCCGCTGCGATGCAGGTTTTCCAGCAGCAACATCACTTCTGCGCCGATTTGATGATCCAGATTGCCGGTCGGTTCATCCGCCAGAATAACGCTGGGTTGCATAATCGTTGCCCGCGCAATCGCCACACGCTGGCGTTGCCCGCCGGAAAGTTCAGCGGGCCGGTGATGGGCGCGCGGTGACAGTTCAAATGCCTGCAAGGCGGCATTCACGTGTATTTGACGTTGCGCAGAGGGCATACCGCTCAGAATTAACGGCAGCTCGATATTTTCTGCGGCGGTCAGGCGTGGAACCAGATGGAAGGATTGAAAAACAAAGCCGATTTTTTCCCGGCGTATCTGCGCCTGTTCCGTTTCCGACAGATCGGCAATCAGTCTGTTATCGAGTTCATAGCGGCCGTTGTCGGGCTTGTCCAGTAGACCGATAATATTGAGCAGCGTGGATTTTCCAGAGCCGGATGGCCCCATGATCGAAACATACTCACCCGAAGCGATATGCAGATTAATGTTATTCAACGCATAAACTGCCTGATCACCCATGTGGAATGTACGGGTAATGGCTGTCAGGCGGATCATTGGGTTTTTGGCTGCACGGCGGTACCGGCCTTGATATTGTCCTGATCAAATGAGATCAGTACTCGATCGCCTGCTTTCAAGCCGCTGCGGATTTCAGTAAAACTCCAGTTGCTGAGACCGGTTTCCAATGGCTGTTCTGTTAACCGGTTTTCAGCATCCACCACCCAGACCTTATTGTTTTGCCGGATGGCCTGTGTCGGAATGCGCAAGACGTTGTCTTTGCGTTCAAGAACAACCTCGACATCGGCGCTGTAGCCCACCAGCAAGGTATCCGCCGGAATTTGCTGAAACTCCACTTCGATATCCACGGTGCGCGCCTGTTTCTCGATTTCAGTCACATATGGCGCAATGCGCCGGATTCTGCCGGGGAAGTTTTTTTCCGGCATCGCATCCAGCGTGATGCGCGCTTCTTGTCCAACTTTGATTTTGGGCGCATCCACTTCATCCATTGGCGCAGTAACATATAGACAGGTGTCATCGATCAGATCAATCGTAGGCGGTGTCGGAATGCCGGGAGGCGAGGGCGTGGTGAATTCGCCCAGTTCGCCGCTGATGTGCGCAATGATGCCCGAGAAAGGTGCCGTGATAACGGTTCGGTCAATCCCGGCTTGGGATACACGAATTTGCGCTTCGGCGCGCTTGATGTCGGAGATGGCCGCGTCACAACTGGCTTGCCGGGATCGTGCGTTGGCATCGGCATCCTCGGCGCGCTGTGAGCTGACAAAACCTTGTTCAACCAGTTGCTGCGCGCGTACGGATTCACGCCGGGCATTTTCCGCCAGGATACAGGTTTCACGGCGACGCTCCTGCGCCATCGTCAATTGCCGCTGCGCCAGTTCACGTTGTGCTTGGAGATCTTGATTCCATAGCTCCAGCAAAATCTGCCCCTTTTGCACATGATCGCCTTCTTTGACCCGGATTTTGGCGATTTGTCCGCCGGTAATGGGCGCGAGGTTGGATCTCTGGCAGGATTTAATCGTGCCCGCGCGCGTGTTGACAAT
>CAKKRO010000065.1 GCA_919902625.1 Nitrosomonadaceae bacterium | reverse complement strand
GGCTATGCAATGGATCATGCGCTTCACAATCTTCGATGTGGCAATGACGCCACAATACTAGTTTTTCCAGGATAAAAAAGATCAAAATTCCGATCAATACCGTGACGGTTACCTGCATTGGATCTTCAGAAAGTTCAAAGGCCTCCGGTAAAGTATTGAGAAAAGCAGCCCCTAATAAAGCGCCAATGGCATAGGAAACTAGCATTGAAAGCCACGATGCCCGCATATTGAGCGCCAGCATTGCCGCAAACAATAAACTCAACACCCCCCCGAGCAGGCTGGCAACAATAATCCAGGTAAGCGTCGACATAAAGTTAATTGAAAAACTGAAAGGCGGGATTATACGCTGTTGTAAAGCAATCGATTAATAAGTTAAGGGGCATTTACTCAAGCCAGATTAATGCGGCCATCCGCCCGGTTTCACCATCCCGGCGATAAGAAAAGAAACGGGCAGGATCGCTATAGGTGCAAATCCCTCCGCCGTAAATCTCTGTAATGCCAATACTTGCCAAACGCTGGCGGGCCAGCAAAAAAATATCCGCCAGCCATTTTTTCTCATGAGGCGTATTTTTGGGTACAAAAGCTTGTGCCGCCTGCTCGTCATGGCTGACAAAAACTTCATAAACATCTGCGCCCACTTCAAAGTGATCAGGGCCAATTGCTGGCCCAAGCCATACCATCAGTTTGCCGGGATCCACTTGCATCGCAGCTACAGATTGTTCAATAATCCCTCCGGCCAGTCCACGCCAACCCGCATGAACGATACCCACCGCCGTACCTGCTGCATCACACAGAAATACCGGCAGACAATCGGCCACCATAACCGCACAGACTGATCCTGGTCTGCGACTGAGAACGGCGTCCCCCTCTGGAACTGCTGCTGCCGTACTCTCAATCCAGACAGCCGAAGTACCATGTACTTGTTTTAACCATCTGGGTTCAGCCGGCAAATAGCGGCGCAATAAAGCCCGGTTGTACTCAACATCGGCTAAATCAGCCTTGACATGGGTTGCCAGATTGAAAGAAGCATAAATGCCATCGACGCCACTGCTGACTCCGCCATTACGTGTCGTAAATAGCGACTTCACGTTATTAGGAGCTGGCCAGTCAGGAACTATCCAATCACTCGTATATTTCACCAAAATCTTATTGCTCGCAAAGTATTGCTTTTATATTCACTCAAACTAATTAGCCCTTAAAACTAAAATTTCTAGGTTAAAATACCGGGCTTGGGTTTTTTACTGAATTCAGACTTGTTCCAATCAATTCTCAAATTGATTCATGCATTGATCAGCGATCCTGTAAATAAGCCCTAAGAATTGACAACAAAAACGCCAGATATAGGTGCAATAAATGAATTATATAAAAAACTTAGTGAATTATACGCGCACATTTTTAATTTTTACGATTGCTACGGCAATGTTATTAGCTCCTGTTACCAGCAGCGCTTTGTCTGATGATGAAACAGAACTTCTCAAAGCAGCATTCTCTGGAAAATCCGAGACAATCAAGCAATTATTAGATAAAGGGCTTAATCCTGATCTGCAAAATGAAATGGGGTTTAGTGCACTTATCATCGCTTCCCAATATGGGCATGCGGATATTGTCAATCTATTGCTGGAGAAGAATGCGAATGTTGATCTGCAAAATACTGGTGGAGCGACCGCACTGATTGTTGCCGCAAAGAATGGTCATGATGACGTAGTGAATGCATTATTGGCGAAAAACGCCAAGGTTGATTTACAAACCAGCGATGATATTACGGCTCTTATGCTGGCCGCTCAGAAAGGACATGAAGGGATTGTAGATGCTTTATTATCAAAAGGAGCCAACGTCAATTTACAAACCAAAGAAAAAGTAACCGCCCTGATGATCGCAGCACTGGAAGGTAGAACCAGCATTGTTGAAAAATTGCTGGCAAAGAATGCTCTGATCAATACACAAGCCTCTGACAATACCACTGCACTCTATATGGCTGCCAGAAACGGGCATACAGCGATCGTTGAAACATTATTGGCAAAGAATGCACCCATTGATCTGTTGGCAGCTAACGATACCACTGCGCTGTATATTGCCGCACAAAATGGACATGCAGATGTTGTCAATGCATTATTGGCAAAAAGCGCCAAAGTCGATTTGAAGGATAAAAATGATGCGACAGCGCTCACTTTGGCTGCTCTGCTGGGTAATACTGAAGTCGTCAGAGTATTGGTCCAGCATGGCGCCAAAGTCGATCATAAAGCCACCAATGGTTTTACCGCGCTCATTCTGGCTGCACAGAATGGTCATACACCCATCATTGAAATATTACTGGAGAATGGCGCCAAAATTGACCTGCAAAATGATGACGGGGTTACTCCACTGATGTGGGCTGCTTTACATGATCATACTGACTCGGTCAAAGCATTACTGGCAAAAGGGGCAGACCCAAAGATCAAAAGCAAAACCGGAAAAACTGCGCTTGAAATTGCCAAGGATCCAGCCATCATAGAATTACTGCAAGCAGCGACTAATTAATCATGCGGAATATCCCGATGTAAGCCTATGCCAAGACAAACCAGTCATCACCATAAAGATTGCCTGATATTTGCTCACCGTGGCGCCCGCTCGGAAGCAATGGAAAATACCCGGGGTGCCTTTGATAAAGCATTGGGTTATGCCATTGATGGCATCGAAACTGATGTGCAGCTTAGCCGGGATGAAATAGCGGTACTTTGGCATGATCGCTTTCTCGATAAAATCGGGCTTGCTGATAAACACATTGATGACTTTGATTATCATCAGCTTAAGACACTGATTTCCTCAGAATCTGAAAGCGAAGGTATTATGACTTTGCAAGATTTTCTGGCCACTTACCGCGAGCGCTGCCGTTTATTAATTGAAGTCAAGAATCGTGACTGGGAGCCTGTTTCCCGTCACGAATTAAAAATTCGCCAGACACTCGATCTGATTGGTCAAAATCATGATCGGCACATTATTGTTTCCTCATTCAATCTTGCCAGTCTGGTGTATGCACATCAGTACAAGCCGGTGTTTCCCCTGATTTACAACTTTGAAACCGGACAAACGATTGCTGAGGCACGGCAAATACTCAGTTCACATCCTTTTCTTGATGGTCTTTGCTTGCCCATTGGGAATCTGGATCATGCCCTAGTGGATTTGTTACGCGATGAGGATAAATGTATCGCTGTTTATACTTGTAATAGTGATACGGAAATCAGCAAAGCGCTTAAATTGGGCGTTGACATTCTCATCAGCGATCTGCCCCGCAAAGCGTTGATGATGCGCGGCCAGTGATCAGAGATTTTGCATCGCTACAGAACCGGCACTTTGACCTCCTGGTTTGCGGTGGTGGTGTATATGGTGCCTGGACTGCTTATGATGCCGCCTTGCGTGGCCTGAAAGTAGTCATTGTTGAGCAAGGTGATTGGGCTAATGCCACTTCCTCCGCATCCAGCAAGTTGATTCATGGCGGCCTGCGTTACCTGGAGACCTACGATTTCAAACTGGTCAGTAAATCACTCAAAGAACGAAAAATGCTGTTACACACAGCCCCTCACCGCGTGTGGCCGCTGCGTTTTGGCGTACCCATTTATACACACCAGCGCATGAACAGGCTGCAACTAAAGTTAGGATTAGCGTTGTATGATTTCCTGGCTGGCGATACTGATCCGGAAATGCGTCATAGCTATCTCAATCAGAGTCAATTCACCGAACACTTTCCTTTGCTCAACGAGCATGCGCTCAAAGGCGGTTTTACTTATACGGACGCGCAAACCGATGATGCCCGTCTGATACTGGAGTTAATTGCAGGAGCCATGGAAGCCGGTGCAAGCTGCATCAATTACTGCAGACTGCTCAGTTTACTGGAAACAAACGGAAAAGCTCATGGTGCAATCATTCGCGACCAACTCACCCGAACTGAGCAGAAAATCAGTGCCCAGCAAATCGTTTTCACTACCGGTCAATGGTTAGCAAAAGATGCGCAAAGCCGGGAGTGGTGCCGTCTATCCAAAGGAATTCATCTGGTCATGCCTGCCGCGTTAAAAGATGAAGCCTTATTACTGACAGCTCAGCCGGATGGCCGGGTATTTTTTATGATTCCCTGGTATGGTTTGACGCTGTTAGGCACAACGGATACAGATTTCAAAGGAAACCCAGAACAAGTTACTATCGACGATAGCGATATTACTTATCTGCTGGCGGCTGCCAATGATTACCTTAAAACCCCCTGGACTAGAACCGACATTCTAGGCTACTTTGCCGGAGTGCGGGTTTTGAGACAAAATACTCAACCCTCATCCCCCGGTTCACCTTCTGCGATCAGTCGCGATTGGGAATTAAAATCTGCTCCCAATGGAGTGCATTACGCTATTGGCGGAAAAATAACCTCATCGCGTCAGGATGCCGCCCATATTGTCGACACAGTGTGTTCACAACTCGGCATCTCCATGCCCTGCGCAACCCAAGGCAGATGGCTTCCATGGGCGCCGCAGGAAAACTTCCCGGCATGGTTTTCCTGCATGCAAAATCAAGCGGCGCGACTGGGAATTGATGCAGAAAGCGCAAAGTGGCTGCTGCATCGTCACGGCACACGGACACCTGAAATTTATCGCAGAATTGAAACAAAAGCCGATCTGGCACAACGGATCATTCCATCCCTGCCATTTATTTATGCTGATTTGATGCATTGCGCCGATGCTGAAATGGTTATCCATCTGGATGACCTGTTACGCCGCCGTCTGCCGCTACTCATCCTGGCCAGGCTGACTCAAAACGAGCTACGGCAAATCGCCCTGCGCGTAGCCAGCACTATGAACTGGGACGACGCCAGGATGCATCAGGAAGTTGAGCACTGCCACAGGTAATGGATAATCCACTAATCTCAGCGATTGCGCTTGATCTAGGCACAACATCCATTAAAGCCGCTTTAATGGATCGGCAGGGAAATCTCCAGCATGTCGTCACTCAACCCGCACCCACTATCGATATGCACCATGAGCGCTATGAAAGCAATGCATTGGATTATGTCGAGATTGCCGGACAAGTGCTTAAAAAATGCCTGATACAAACTGACAACAACCCTCCCTTGGGATTATGCAGCCAGCGCTCGTCTTTCCTGATCTGGGATAAAACCAGCGGCCAACCGGTCACTCCTTTGATTTCATGGCAGGATAATCGGGGCAAAAGCTGTTGCGATCGCCTGCATGCCTCGACAGATACCATCCACACACTGACAGGCCTGCGTCTGACCGCCTATTACTTCGCGCCCAAGCTCAGTGTTCTGCTGCGGGAAAATCCGGCATGGCGCGCAAGGCTTGTTAAGGGTGAATGGCTGACGGGCACACTGGACACTTTTCTGATCTGGCGCTGGACACACGGCCAATATTTTCTCACTGATGCCTCTATGGCTGCGCGCACCTTACTCATGGATATCCATCAGCAACAATGGTCAGCCCCTCTATGCAAGCTATTCAACATTCCACACTCTATTTTGCCGCAAATCAAACCTTCAATCGGATTGAATCTGCCATTGGATAATGGCATGACCTTGCAGGCCAGTGCCGGTGATCAATCAGCGGCACTCATCGCCAGTGTAACGGGCAATCAAACCGAAGCGTTAGTTAATCTGGGCACGGGTGGCTTTGTAATCCGCTCCCTTGCCAAGGATACACTTGCATTTGATGGCTATTTACAAACACTGGTTTACCAGGATGCTGATCATCAAGCACAATTTGCCATTGAGGGCACTCTCAATTCAATCGCCGCTGCCTTGGCTCCGTACCCTGTAAACGATTGTTGTATTGCAGATTTAGCTACAAACAACATCTTTTGCCTGGCTGAACTCAGTGGTCTGGGTGCTCCTTATTTTCGTAATGACTGGGGCATTCATTTTTCTCAATCGATTTCAGAGTTGACCCTACAGCAAACCACTGCACTCATGCTTGAAGCCATTATTTTCCGGATTGCACGTATTCTGGAAGATTTTCATCAACAATCACCGCTGACAAAAGTTTATCTTTCGGGCGGCCTGTCCGAGTTGCCCTGCCTACAGCAAGGTATCGCTCAGTGTGTCGCATTCCCGGTTTTTCATATGCAGCAAAAAGAAGCCAGCCTGCAAGGCATCGCACTACTCGCTTCCGGCATCAGGATGAAAGATCATCAGTATGCTAAAAAAGTAGAAATCAAAAATGGGAACCATGCATTATTTGAGAAATATCAACGCTGGAAAAATTGGTTGGATGCTTTATTGAAAACTTGCAAGAACTCACCCAACAAAATTAAAAAATGTTGAATAGCAAAACCGATAACCGTTATATTCATATCACCTCAAAGCACTTCGACAGCTCCACAATCTCTGATCACAGAAATGAATTTATTTTAATAGGAACAAAAAGTATTTCCGCAGAAATTATCAATCCTGTAGAATCCGCCATTCAAATATTCAATCAATTCATTTTTATATAATTATATAATTTGACAAGAATTCATTGCATAACTGCATGATATAAAATGCATAGCGTAACGATATACTCTGTTACCTATGATGACTAGCATCTTAAAAAAAGGAAATCTTATGGCAACCACAAATATACCCGGCTATACCTATGGTAGCGCTGACCTTAAAAAATCCCCAGTCTCCCTCGATGATTTTGCCAAACTGAAGCAGGCTACTTTATTTGGTGATGATGATGTGCGTTACTTGAAAATGTCACACGACATACTCAAGGATCAAACTGAACAGATCCTGGATGTCTGGTATGGATTCGTCGGTTCAACACCATTCCTGCTGCACTATTTCACAAACGATGGCCAGCCCAATATGGATTATCTGGGTGCCGTTCGTAAACGCTTTGGTCAATGGATTTTAGATACGGCAAATGCCAACTATGATCAAAACTGGCTCAATTATCAACATGAAATTGGCCTGCGTCACCACAGCACCAAGAAAAACAAGACCGATAATGTCAAAGCCGTACCCATTATTCATGTGCATTACATATTTGCACTTCTAATTCCAATTACGACAACATTGCGCCCATTCCTGGAAAAAGGCGGTCATTCCCGTGATGATGTCGACCGCATGCAAGACGCATGGCGCAAGTCTGTACTCATGCAGGTAATTCTTTGGTCACAACCTTATATTAAAGAAGGCGAATTCTAATCTGCTGTGGAGAACGGCATCTGTAGTTCTCCACACATGCATAGACTTATTATGGCATGAAGTAATTTGAAATAGATCCTCTGTATTGCCAATTAATTTCATTTAATTGGCCGTTATCCGGCAGATTCCAAATAATGATGGCAGCGGTAATTTTTGCGCGTTGATATGAGAAATGCCCATCTATCGAATAAAAATAATATTCCCGATAGATGGGCATTTATGCTTCTATTTGTAAAAGACATTTTACTGACTCTGTCCTGTAAATCACTCACAGTGATGGAATAAGTTTTGATAGCGCTAAACAATCACTTATAACCAGCAAAACTTAAACCCCATACGGACATTAATAAAACTTTTTCAGTCTAGAAAACGCCGTAAACAATTGCTCCAATAACAATAAAAGCTGCTGTTGAAATGAAGAACAATCTCAGAACTTGTGCATCTGTTTCTCTTCTATTTGCTTCGCTCATAACTATAATCTCCTTAGTTTGATGTGTTTCTTTGATTAAAGATTCACTTACTTAACTTAAAGCCGACAAACATCGACCCCCCTACTTTCACGATCACAAGATTTTGTAATCGTGTAACTTTCTCTGTTCCTTGGATTTATTGTTATCGATCCTCAACTTAAGGAACTGAGTACATTATTTATTTCACAATAATCATACATTCTGATCATTACACTGGCAAATTCTAACTCACATTTACCAACAATGAAAGTGTTGAAATTACGCATATCTTATATTTACTTCAAGAATATACTAAGTTTCAGTAATTTAACCTATAAACGACCCCCTAAATCAACCCGCCCTGCAATAATTTCCATACACTGCTTTGATAGCCTTCTAATAACGGAATCCATTCATAACGTTAAAGGTGTCACATAACCCGTTAGTTCAAGATAACCACGCCCGGCAGGTTTATTATCTCTGGTGAGCGTCACAGCACCTTCCCAGTAGACCGCTCCCGTTGACTGACGTGAATCCAGTTCCTGATCATCCAAAAGTGGCGTAAGCTGCCACTCAATTTCACCGGTACGGATGTGCATGGCTACCGGATAAACTGCTTCGGTACGTGGTGATTGCCAGGTACGTGTGGGTGTAAATTTCACCTGTTCCGGCTTGAAAAATTTAACGTCACCCGATGCATCGCGTAAAGCAGCATAGGCCCAAACTTTACCCCCATTCTTGCGGCGGATCTGGAAAGCCATCAAGGATGACCCGTCATCCAGATTCACACCGGCCCAATCCCATCCATCCGCATCGGGATCAAGATAAGCAGTCGACCACTCATGATCAAGCCAGGCGCTGCCACTGACCGCAACGGGCTTATTGTGCCGGAGAACTGTGCCGGTTACCCTTAGATGCGGCTCGCTATAGTAGTAGCTCGCTTGTTCCGGTTGCGGGCCTTTACGCGAAAAACCTTCTTCCCCCTGCAACATCATCGCTTGTGTGGGTGTTAGCGATAGTTGCAAGCCAAAATCACTGGTGCGCATATCCACCAGGTAGCGCCCATCCTCATCACGCACAAGAGTCCAGTCATCCAGTTTCACATGGGTATTGCCTTGCCTGGCATAGGCCAGATTAAAACCTTCACGCGCAGTCTTCTCGGCATGCATCAATTTACCCACGGCGGGATCGGATAACGCCAGATGCGCGATAATCAGATACTTCGCTGCAAAACGGCTTGGATTTTCCTGATTATGGCCAGTGGCATAACGAAAGAAAGTCACCTGAAAACCCAGTGGGCCTTTATCCTCCGTTTCCAGCCAGCCAGTGATATACCACCATTCAATCCGAAAATCCTGATGTGATCCGTAATCCTGTGGAAAAGTTAGCGCCTTGCCGGGCACGACAGGCAACAATCTGGAAGAATCGGCCAGAGCGCTTACGGCAAATAAGCTTAAAAGCAGGATGATTGTTCTGACAAAAGAGAAAAAATAATACATGTCACCGCGTTTACCCATTTTCATTACCAATCCTCTCGCACCGCACGTATCACATTACCAGAAACTGCCCGCCGTCCGGCCAGCAATGCCGTCAATACTGCTGAAACCAGCATAATCACAGCGATTATCGCCAACCAACCCCACGGCAGATGCAGTTGCATCGTCCAATGGAAGGATTGTGGATTGACAATAAAAACCAGAATCAGACTGATCCCCCATCCCAACACAAAACCCAGCACAAGTCCAAGTGCGGTCAGTAAACCGCCTTCAGCAGCCAGTATGGCAAAAATCTGCCGGCGCATGACACCGATATGCCGCAACATACCAAACTCTTTGGCACGCGCCAATGTCTGCGCTGAGAAACTGGCCGCCACACCGAGCAATCCAATGACCACAGCCACCAATTCCAATAAGTATGTCACGGCGAAACTACGATCAAAGATTTCCAGGCTTAATGCTCGTATATCACCTGATTTTGATATTTCCAGCGCACCACCAAAGGGCAATCGCCGCAAGTTTTCGATAGCTTCATCCAGAATCATTCCAGCCTGTAACCACAAAGCAACGGTATTGACACTCAAATCTCCTGTTAACTTCTGATAATCCGCCAGTTGCATCTGCACTGCGCCAAATTGACGGCCATAATCACGCCATACACCGGCAACCAGAAATTCATTTGAAGTTGCACCAATGGGTAATGACACTTTCTTCCCTACGCTATATCCATATAAATCAACCATAGCTTCAGATACCCAGATAGGCGCCAGATCTTCCGGCAACGCCGCAGGTGCCATCATGTCATCCGTCATCGGTATCGTGTTACTGGGATCTGCTTGATCGATAGGGCGGGCAATCAACGTAATTTCCGGCCGGCTGGCATCAAGTATCAACTGCTGCGTACGAAAAAAATCCACACGATCAAAACCGGGCAGCTCGGCGATTGCCTTTTGCGCATCGGATTGAAAGCCGCCTTGATCTCCCAGTGAAGCGGCCCGCACATACAAATCAGCTGGCAAAACATGTCCTAACCAGTCATTAACCGATACACGGAAACTCGTCACCATGATGGCCATGGCGACCATCAAACTAAAACTCGCCAGTATTCCGCCCAGTGCGATAGCAGCCTGATTAGGCGCATTCGCCAGACGCGCCAATGCCAGGGTTGAAACAGCGCCGATCCGGGCATGACGCCATTTGGCCAGCAGGACAGAAAAAACCCATGCCGCAAAGCGCGGCATCAACGCAATACCGCCAATCAACAGTAGGGCGATGGCCAGATAGCCAAATACCGGCAGTTCAAAAATGGGAGGGAGTTGAGTGAACAATAGAGCCAAAGATAAACAAATCAGAGCAAACCAAGGTGGGGACAATTTTGACATGGCCGCATCTTCGCTGCCGGATCTCAAAGCCAGTGCAGGCTTGGCACGCGCTGCTTCCAATGCCGGCATGATACTCCCTGACATCGTAACCATCAGTCCGATCAAAAAGAATATCCATGCAGTCAGTGGATCAAAATAAATACTGGGCTTAATTCCCGGAAAAAAACTGCTGCCCAAATCACCGCCCAGAAACTGGATCGCCAGGACTGCAATAGCATAACCTAAACTCAATCCCAACACTGAGCCGATCACACCCAGAATCGCGCCTTCAGTGATCATTTGCCGCAACAGTTGCTGCCGTGTAAAACCCAGTACGCGCAACAATGCAAATTGCTGGCGCCGCCGGATAACAGAGAGCGCCTGCGTGGAAAACACCAGAAAGCTGCCGGTAAACAGCGCCACCAGAGCCAGCATATTCAAGTTGACGCGGTAAGCGCGCGACATATTGGCAACCCGCGTTTCCTGATCCGCCAATTCAGCAACCCAGTAAGATTCTCCCAGCTCTTCAGCCAGCTTGGCTTTAAACGCAGCATGATTGATGCCATCCTGCAGTTTCAATTCGACCCGTGACAACAAACCGAGCTGCTGGAAACGCCACTGCGCTGCGCCAATGTCCATCACCGCAATACGTTGCCCCATCCGTGCCCGCACCAAGCCGCCTGCGACGCGCAACGTAATGGTCTCCAGTCCCGCATGCAACTGCAGTAAATCGTCTTGTTCAACCTGCAACCATTCCATGGCAGCGGGTGATAGAAAAATAGTATCGCTTGCCAGACGATCCAGCGTTTTTCCCTCCGCAGGCAACCCCAGCAAATCGGGTGAAATCCGGGCTGCCCGGAACATGTCGATACCGATTATTTTCAGCTTGTGATCATTTCTGTTTTGCAGTTTATCCGGCACCGCAATATCCAACTCCAGCACCGGATTCGCTAACGCGACGCCCTCAGTATTTGCCAGCAGCGGATACAGCGATTCATCAAAAAACCCTTTCCTGCCATGCACCTGCAAATCCGATTGCCCGGAAAGGCTTTTGCTGGCGGCGGAAAATTCATTGAAAGCAGCCGTGTTGATCAAATGAATGGAAAACGCCATGGCAACGCCGATGGTAATCGCAATCAGCGCCACCATGACTTGCACCCAATGCGCACGCCATTCACCTAATAACAACCAACGGGACAAAGATGCAGTTTTCATTTGCCTCACTGTGCAGACACAGGATGCAAGCCATCCTTGGTCAAGTTCAATACCCTGTCCGCTGTCGCGGCGGCTGCATGCGAATGCGTCACGAGTATAGCCGTCGCGTCATTCGCTTTGATTTCGGCGCGGATCAACTGCAAAATCTCATGCGCGGTATCCGGGTCAAGATTACCCGTCGGCTCATCTGCCAGCACCAGCTTGGGCCGGTGAATCAATGCGCGCGCAATCGCCACCCGTTGCAACTCACCACCGGACAACTGGCGCGGAAAGTGATGTCCGCGACCCTGCAACCCGACCTGCTCCAGCATCTGCTCCACGCGATCCGTTGCGACGCCATTCAACAACAAAGGCAACGCGACATTCTGAGACAACGTCAAATGCGGCAACACATGAAATGCCTGAAAGATAAAGCCAAACTGTTCGCGCCGCAATCGCGTCGCGGCATCGTCATCCAGCGACGAAATGGCAATACCGTTGATGCGGATCTCACCGGAATCCGGTGTATCCAACCCGGCAATCAGATTCAACAACGTCGACTTGCCCACCCCCGACTCACCCATGATCGCGACATACTCACCGGCATTCAGCGTGTAGCTCAAATTTGTCAATACCTTCCGCCCTTCGGCGTAGGCTTTAGTGATATTGCATAACTCCAGCCTATTCGATGACGCCACCGTATCTTTAGAATTCATTGAAACATAACCTTATTATTTGGATACCGGCATAAAAATTGGAGCAGTGTTTTAATAAACCGGTCAATTTGTGTTTAAATGTACCATGTAACAGAAATAATTTTTAAAAATAAAAGTAGAGGAGAAACTGATGGCACGAGCCAGCGCACGTCACATTTTGGTCAAAACCGAAGAACAATGTAACAACCTGAAAGCGGAAATTGAAAATGGCGCCGATTTTGGTGAATTGGCACAAGAACATTCACTCTGCCCATCCGGCAAACAAGGGGGTGAACTGGGTGAATTTGGCCGGGGGCAAATGGTTAAGGAATTCGATACGGTCGTTTTCAGTGCGCCGGTGGGTGAAGTGCAAGGTCCGGTCAAGACGCAATTTGGGTATCATTTACTGGAAGTGACCCAACGCAGCGATTAAAGAAAAGAATTGGCTAATGCTATATCTCTGAATGGAATCGATAAAACAGCAATCGATACTGATTCTTATTGTTTTCTTATGTAAATGTCGTATTTGCTAATTTGAATTGTCTGTCTGTCTCTTTGTTTTATCAAAAAAAAACAATAGGATAATTGATGCTGAAGAATGATATATGACATCTCAGCGGAATTATTGGACACATAATGTCGTATATATTACGTTCCCTAACATAGAGCGCTTTGTTAACAAAGGAAAAAGCCTTCAGTATA
>CAKKRO010000064.1 GCA_919902625.1 Nitrosomonadaceae bacterium | reverse complement strand
TGCGTTTCTTTGATCAGATCCGCTTCTATCCGGTCAGTGAAAGCGAGTTGCTGAAACTACGCAGGGATTTTATCAGTGGACAATTTAAATTGCGCGTGGAAGAAAGCACCTTCAGTTTAAAGCAGCACCATCGGTTTCTGCAGCAGAACCGGACGACCATCCATACCTTCAAAGTCAAGCAACAAGCGGCTTTTGAATCAGAGCGCGAACGCTGGAAAGTCAATGGCCAACATGACTCCATCAGTGAACTCAATCTGCATGAAGCCGATGCGCGAAGCGAACTGGATTTGCCCGAAGGCAGTCACATAATTGCTTCACCTGTCACCGGTACGGTATGGAAATTACTGGTCAAGGAGGGACAACAGGTGGCCGCCGGAGATTCTCTGCTCATCATCGAATCCATGAAAATGGAAATTTCCGTCAATGCCGCAGTAAGCGGCTTCATACATCGCATCCTGTGCCAGAAAGATGAGTATCTCTCTACCGGACAATTGCTGGTGGTCATACAAGAAAATCAGAACTAACTACCCGGTTACAGTACGCAACGATATGATGCAAATCCACTCGGTGCGTAACCTGCCGAATCCTGCTTCAAGCTGAAAAAATATTCATACTGAAGTAGCCAATCCACTACCCGGAACATACCAATAAATTTTACTCAATAATTTATCCATTCTGCCGTACATACAAATGTACATTAGATATCTCTACATACAGTAATCAAATGACAACAGATACCACTCATTTAAGAATCTTAATTTGTGATGATTCCATAACCAATATATTGATTTTAAGTAAGCTACTGGAATCAGAAGGTTATTCTCACCACACTGCTTTGACAGACCCCACCAAGGTTCTGCCTGCCCTGCAGGAAAACAATTATGATTTGCTGTTACTGGATATTGAAATGCCCAAAATGAATGGGTTCGAAGTAATGCAGCAAATCAATGAATCCTCAGTGAGTAAACAACTGGTGCCTATTTTGGTTTTAACCGGCAGGCAGGGCAGCGAAATTCGCAACAAAGCCCTTGAGCTTGGCGCGCAAGATTTTGTCAATAAACCTTTTGATCAAACTGAAGTTATTCTTCGCGTTAAAAACCTATTGCGTGTGCGGGCTGCCTATCTGGCGCAAAAGAATATCGCAAAAGAACTGGAAAAAAGAGTAAAAGAGCGTACCTCGGAACTCGAGAAAGCAACCGGTGTGCTGATCAAAATCATGGCTCAGGTGGGTGAAATGCGTGATAACGACACCGGCAAGCATGTTGTGCGTGTTGGTAAGTATGCACGTATCCTTTCGGAAGCTCTGGGCATGTCTGATGACATCTGTTATCTCATGGAGAAAGCGGCGCCTTTGCATGATATTGGCAAAATCGGCATTCCTGATCATATTCTGCTGAAAACAGGAAAACTTAACGACGCAGAGTGGGAGCAGATGCGTAAACATGCGCAGATGGGCGCCGATCTTCTTGCCGAGCATGAATCCCTGCTGGTGCAACTGGCAGCGAGCATTGCACTATCGCATCATGAACACTGGGATGGCAATGGCTATCCCAATCAACTCAAAGCAGGATCCATTCCGATTGAAGGCCGCATCACAGCGATCAGCGATGTCTTTGACGCCCTCACATCAACAAGACCCTACAAAGAAGCCTGGCCTATTGAAAAGGCTATCGAATTTATTAAAAGTAAAGCGGGAGCGCAATTTGATCCCCAGCTAGTGGATTTGTTTATTGAAAATATAGACAAGATTGTTGCAATAAGGGAACAGTATAAAGATGAGGAAGAACAGCAAGCATCGCATCATAAAGCTATTCGGCTCGTTACTATAGCTGTGTAACGGAACACCATCCATTCAATGATGCCACCGCATTTGAATAAACTTTGCATTTCAGCCTAGGAAACTGCTTCTCCCATTGGCGCAGCAGATCAAGCCTTAAGTCCGGCAGGCTCCCAACAACATCAGAGCTATTCTTTCTATTAATCGCCGTCAAACCAGCAAGTCACATATCTGCAGCATGCTCATCGTTCATTTGCGGTAAAATTACAGCTTACAAGCAACATTTATTCTGTAATTGCGCGAGAACTCAACTTGACTTCATCAAATTCTGACAATTCTAATGCACCGCAACTATCCTATCGTGATGCCGGTGTAGACATTGATGCGGGTGATCGTTTGGTTGAAAATATAAAACCTTTTGCCAAGCGGACATTACGCCCTGAAGTACTCACCGGAATCGGTGGTTTTGGCGCATTGTTTGAAATTTCCAAAAAATATCAAAATCCTGTTCTGGTTTCCGGTACGGATGGCGTGGGCACCAAACTTAAGCTGGCTTTCCAGCTCAATCAGCATGACAATATCGGTATTGATCTGGTTGCAATGAGTGTCAACGATATTCTGGTACAAGGTGCAGAGCCTTTATTTTTCCTGGACTATTTCGCTTGCGGCCAATTAAATGTGGAAACAGCAACAGCGGTGATCAGTGGCATTGCCAAAGGGTGTGAGCAGGCGGGCTGTGCATTGATTGGTGGAGAGACGGCTGAAATGCCAGGCATGTATCCCCATGGTGAGTATGATCTGGCCGGATTTGCTGTGGGTATCGTCGAAAAAGACCGGATTATCAGCGGCACTACGATACAGGATGGCGATATTGTGCTGGGTCTCGCATCCAGTGGCGCGCACTCCAATGGCTATTCACTGATCCGCAAGATTATTGAAAATAATCGCATTGATTTATCTTCTGATTTTAATGGCAGGAAACTCAGCGATGCCATCATGGCGCCGACACGTATTTATGTAAAACCGTTGCTCGAATTGATCCAACAATTGCCGGTTAAAGGGCTGGCGCATATCACCGGCGGCGGGTTGATCGAAAATGTGCCACGTATTCTGCCGCATCAGGTCATGGCTGTTTTGCAAAAAGATTCATGGGAGATGCCTCCGCTATTTCACTGGTTGCAGCAACAAGGTAACGTCGCTGATCATGAAATGGCACGTGTATTTAATTGCGGCATTGGCATGGTGATCGTAGTGGCCCCCCATCATGTTGAAAATGCCATGAGCAGTTTACGTGCTTCAGGTGAGACCGTCTGGCAAATCGGCGAAATCAATCCGCGCATAGCCAATCAGGCAACCACCGTTTTAGTGTAAATGGTTATTCATACAACGGCATCATGAAATCACTGGTTATCCTTATCTCCGGTCGCGGCAGTAATATGCAGGTGCTGCTGGAGGCCGGACTTCAGGTGGATCGTATCACGGTAATCAGTAACAATCCCCATGCATCAGGGTTAGAGATTGCCAGAAAATATGGCGTTGAAACCATGGTCATTGATCATCGCGCCTATCCGGATCGTCAGACATTTGATATGGCATTGGCCGAAAGAATTGACGCCTGCCAACCAAAACTGATTGCGCTGGCTGGCTTCATGCGTATACTAAGCGATCACTTTGTACAACGCTACCAGGGCCGGTTAATGAATATTCACCCGTCATTATTACCTGCGTTTCCTGGTTTGGATACGCATGCACGAGCGCTGCAAGAAGGCATTAAAATTCATGGTTGTACCGTACATTTTGTCACTCTGCAATTGGATCATGGTCCCATTGTGATTCAGGCAGCGATCCCTGTATTACCCTATGATACTGAAAAAACGCTGGCAGCCCGGGTTTTACACCAGGAGCACTGTATTTATCCTCAGGCCATACGCTGGTTTATGGAAGATCGGATCAAACTCAGTGAAAATCGCGTTGAAGTCATCAATTCCAATGTCCATGAGATAGCTCTCTATTCGCCAGGATTACCCGAATGAAATTTCTATCATCCATCTTTCTGCTTTGGATACTCAGTTTCTCAGCATTTGCAACGGATATACCTTCACGCATTGATATTAGCTACTCCGTGACCACGGATATCGGCCATGGAGAACTGAATGAAGTCGTGGAAATTAAACATAACAATAACTCATATCGTTATAGTATCACCAGCGAGGCACAAGCTACCGGCATCTATAAACTCATAAAACCCGGCAGTATTGTCCGTCATAGCGAAGGGATCATTACAAAACATGGATTAAGGCCTTCTCGCGCCTTCGAGAAACGCGGAAATAAAGAACCCAGCGTGGCTGATTTTGACTGGAAAAACCATATCATAAAGCTTCAACATAAAGGAAAAAGAGAACAGGAAAAATTACCGGAAGGTACTTTGGATCGTTTAAGTCTATCCTATAATTTTATGTTCGCTCCTCTGCCTAAGCATCATGTAGAGATATACGTCACGGATGGGCATAGTCTGAAACTATCGCGTTACACAGTCACGGAAGAAATACTCAACACACCGATAGGAAAACTTGAAACCATCGCATTGACAAGGCAAGAAGAAAAAAACGCCAAAGTTAAAAGAAAATTATGGCTTGCGCCAAACAATCACATGCTGCCTGTCCGCGTCGTCTCCATCGAAGAAGATGGCCGCGAACTCGAGAAAATAGTTACCGGAATTAACATTAGCTATCAAGCCGGTCATTAATCGGCTGATAAAGCCCCCATAGGAAATCAATGCAATTAACTTCTTTTCAGCTGGATGCCGCTGTTGTCGCAATACGCACCATACTTCCTTTGGAATACCCTGCCGATGCAATTATGCGGCGCTTCTTCCGCGAGAACCCTATGCTCGGCGCACAGGATCGCGCATTCATAGCAGAAACAGTCTTTGGCATTTTACGCCACCGTTTTTTTCTTGAAAGCCTCACAGAACTCACAACGCCTCGTTCACTGGTTTTAGCTTATCTGGTTAAATTTCAAGGCATGAATTTACGTGAATTAGTGTCGTTCATCAGTGAAACCGAAACAAAATGGCTATCAGAAATCAAAGCCATCCAATCAGCCTCGCTGCCACTGGCTATCCAGGCAGAATTTCCCCAATGGCTGGTAGAGAAATTACAGCATTTCATGTCTGACGCAGATATTCTCAGCCTGGGGCTTTCCTTACAGAAACCTGCACCACTTGACCTGCGGGTGAATACATTCCTCGCCAAACGGAATCAGGTCCTTGAAATGCTCAATCAGGAAGGTATTGAAGCACAGGAGACCCCTTATTCTCCCTGCGGCATCCGGCTTACCGGCAAACCGGCAATCAATCGTCATACACTTTTTCTGTCCGGAAAAATAGAAGTTCAGGATGAAGGCAGCCAATTACTTGGATACTTGCTGGCGCCCAAACGAGGTGAAATGGTTGTCGATTTCTGTGCCGGGGCCGGCGGAAAATCGCTGCTACTGGGCGCATTAATGAATTCCAAAGGGCGTCTTTATGCTTTCGACGTCTCGGAAAAAAGATTGAGCAATATGAAACCGCGCTTTAAGCGCTCAGGTTTGTCCAATTTGCATGCTCAACGCATCACGCATGAGAACGACATCAAGGTCAAGCGCCTGACGGGAAAAATAGATCGGGTGCTGGTGGATGCGCCTTGCAGCGGTCTTGGAACATTGCGGCGCAATCCGGATTTAAAATGGCGCCAATCCCCTCAAAGTATTGAAGAACTGAAAACAAAACAGGCCGCTATTCTTTCAGCGGCGGCTGATTTGCTCAAACCGGGCGGCCGGCTGGTATATGCAACCTGCAGTTTCCTGCCGGAAGAGAACCAGGCAATCATTAACGATTTCCTGGCTGCGCACCCTCAATTCGCCTTGTTAAACTGCTCCGAATTGTTATTACAACAAAAAATACCACTGGATACGGGCGAGTTCTTGCAATTATCCCCGCAAATACACCAAACCGATGGCTTCTTCGCTGCGGCTTTAACCCGTATTGAAGTGATAGCAGAATGAACCATTAAACAACGCGCGCGCTCTTGCTTGTTGACTGCAACAAAACCGGCAAGATAATCAGCACACACACCAAAGTCAGAAACACGCCCACAGCAAGCAGCAATCCCATGCTGGCAGTTCCCTGATGCAGGGAAAACGCCAGACTTCCGAAACCTGCCAGCGTTGTTAGTGCGCTATAATAAATGGCACGCGCTGTACTGGTATGCAACACGTTCTCATAAACCACCCCGGTATTGCGGCTCCTGTGCACTATATGCACGCTACAATCAATACCGATACCCAATAGCAATGGCAATGCAATAATATTGGCGAAATTAAAAGGTATCTCTAATAAAACCGTGCTGGCACCCGTAAATAAAGCGGCCAATAACAGGGGTATTAATACCAGCAGGGTAGAAGTTACATTTCTAAGCAGCATCAATAACGCTAACACGACACCTAACAGCGCCAATGAAAAAGCATGTATAAATGCATCCACCACAGCTTCACCGGCTTCCAGACTGATCACAGGTGCGCCGGTAGCATTGGGCGCTATCTTCTGAACAGCATGCACGAATCTGCGCAAGGCATCGTTATCATTAATATTTTCGGCTGGATAAACCGCAATGCGATAAACACCATCGCTACTGCGCCAATGCGAGCTTAATGAAGCCGGCAATGTTTCCTGCGTGAAAGTTTGTGCCTCCAGCGCCACTTGCAGGCGTTTCATGGAATCAGGCAGCAAGCTGAGCAAATCACTACTGATCACACGTAATAATTGTCCATTCCCATGATCATTTTCTATCGCATCCTTATCCAAACGAACCAACAGATTAGCAAGCGCTACGTGCAGTGCGCGGGCAGATGCCGCCGCCGCATGATCAGGTTGCTCAGCAACAAACTGGCTCAATGCACTATTCAGTTTCTCCAGCGCCATTCTCTGCTCTGCAACAGTATGATGATCAGGATTCAGAAACGCGGTGGAGGAAAAAGAAACAGGCCCCAGCGTCATAGCCATTTCCTCAATCAAGAGACTTTTTTCTTCCTGCTCTTCAGGCACTAGATCAAGAATACTGATCACTTTATTAACTTCTGGCAAAACCCTGAGTTGCTGCACAACTTGTTCTGTATCCTGCAAACCATCTGCTAATATATTGATATGCCAAGGTGAGTCTTCAGTATTTCCCAGCAATTCCTGAAAGGTCTCCACCGATTCTGCACGTGGATTGTTCAGATTCAGCAAATTATAATCAAACTTGACCTGGGATAGCGCCATGCCGGAAGCCAGAACGGCAATGACTGTCAAAACATAGACCCATTTTCTAAAGTGTCTTGGTAGATCCATGATTTTATTGATTGATTGAATGGAGGTTGCTGATTTTTTGACTTGTGTTGGAAAATATTTTTGTAAGGCAGGAATCAGCGTCATCGTAATCAGAAAACTGATCAACATACCTGTGCCCGATATCAAGCCCAGTTCTGCAACGCCCTGATAAGTCGTTGGCATAAAAGCATAAAAACCAATCGCAGTAGTGATTGCACAAATCAGCAGCGCCTGCCCCGTATCACCGCCAGCTTTATATAATGTCTCTGAAACAGGCCGGTTTGATTTTCTCAGTTCCTCGTGCCGCAACAAAAAATGAATGGCATAATCAACACCAAGGCCTATATATAAAACAGCGAATGCAATGGAGATCAGATTCAGATGCCCTACAGCCATAGTGGCAAATGCTGCCGTCAGCAATAGCCCAAAAATCAGACTCAGCAATACGGTCAATACCGCTCCGGCAGAACGCAATGCCATGAATAGCACAACGGCCACCAGCACCAATGCCAGCAATCCGGCATTCTGAGCACCGCGCATTGCACTATTAAGTTCATCATAGGCTAGCGCCACTTCACCTGTAATGCGCAATTTCTCAACGGCACCGGATGTAAGACCCATATCTTGCGCGGCAGTACGAATTGCATCGATCGGTTGTTCTGCGGCAAATAATTGAGAGTAATCAAGCTTCGGTTGTACGATAACCAGTTCCTGATAAGTTTCTTTTTGTGCTTCGCCACCCAATAATGCTTGCCACGACAATGCACGGGATTTACCGGCAAGCTGTGCATCCAATGTTGCAGCGACACCATTCAATACCGGCTCCAACTCCAGCTTACGGCCGGTACGTAATTCTTCAGTGGCTTGTGTAAGAACATCAGCAAATGTGTAAAGCGTGGGGCTTTCGGCGATGCGTGCAACCAATGGTTGTGCGGCGGCCAGATGGTCGGTAATGCGCCCCAATTCAGATATGCTCTTGAAAAGCAGGCCATTCTGTTCGAAAAAAGGCTCTCCACTTAAATAATAACTATGGGGGAATTGCGCGCTGTTTTCTTGCAGATAAGCATTAAGACGTTTCGCTGCCAGATGCGCTTGCTCGGGTGTTGGCGCATCCAGTACCAGCAGCAACGTGTCTTCATACTGGGAAAACGATTTTTTATAGCGCTCATGATTGGCGCGAAAAGGCACATCCTCAGAGAGCATATCATTCGTATCGGTATGCACTCCGAGAGTATTGACGGTATAAACCGTACTCAGCGAAGTCGCCAATAATACGAACAGAATGACCCAAAGAGCATTTTGATAGGAAAAATCAACCCAACGCGCAAAAACCCGGTAACTATAACTGTGTGAAATTCCCACGTTCAAGAAATCCTTCAGGAAAAAGTGAAGCCATTCTATTATTAATTCTGCTGAGTCAGAATAATCTTTTCCTTAAGCATTTCAATCAGTGCCTGGAAACCGTCCCGTTGCAAAATAGCACGATATTCTCCACGCTTTATTGCAAGATCACTCACACCGTCAAACAAGATATTGGCAATACGCCAATGCCCTTCTGTTTGATGTAAAACATAATCAAAGTTCACTGTACCGCCATCGGATTTAATTAATTGACTGCGCACCAGAGCCTGTTCGCGCGGCAAAATACGTTGCTCTATGATCTGAAATTGCTCTCCCCCATACTGGGTAAAGCGGCCTGCATAAGTAGCGATGCTCAGTTGCCGGAATGTATCAACAATCAGATCTTGCTGTTCTTCACTCAATTGCGACCAGTACGTTGCACCCAGTATTGTTTTGATAATCAGGTCAATATCATGAGACTGATCAATCACAGTCTCCAGAAACTTGAATCGTCCTTCGTAACCCAGTTGCTCACCTTCACGCATGACTTGAAGCAAGGACAATTGTAATTGATGAATAACCTGTTCCGGATTCTCAGGTTCTGAATTGGCTGCATTGAGTGCTGTCGTAATGGATAGCAACATTACCAATACCCAGCACCATCCAATCAATCTAACTGTTTGTTTTACTTTCATATCGACGATCTTTCCAACAGGCGCGCTCCCCTTGCCAGTATCGCAACGCTGATGTCCAAGTCATGGCAAGATACAGAGTACCGATTATGGGCAATGTCAGCCCCCAAAGCGGGGAACGCTGATAATAAATTAAAGTGGGCATATAGGTAAAGAACATAGCTACCCATGCCAATACGCTCACCATATAAATTTCCTGGGCGGATTGCAACAGAAATGCAAGAGGTGCTGCCCAAAACATTGATATCATGATCAATGTGCAAATGACAAGTAAAATAATCGAATACCTTAATTGGGTGAATGCAGTACGAGCCACCATCTCCCATATTGGTTTTAATGCTTCATAACCACGGTGGCTACGCGCCGCATGACTGAGTCCAATCCAGGTACGCAAACCGGTGCGCTTGATGTGTGTTGCCAAGGCGCAATCGTCAATCAGCGCATTATGCAGATTGGTAAAAGCACCTACAGAACGCAACACCTGAGTTTCCACCAAAATACACCCTCCTGCAGCGGCTGCAATACGTGACTCCGGCCTATTTGCCAACCCAAAAGGGTATAACAGTTTAAAGAAAAATATAAAAGCAGGCATTAGTAAACGCTCTATGAGATTTTTCATAGGTGGTTCAGCCATCAGCGACACAAGCGTCAGATTTTCATCGCGCGCTTTTCTCTGCAATTCAGTAACAATCCCAGGTGCCAGCTCAATATCGGCATCCAATAATAACGTATAGGGTGTCCTGACTTCGTGTAACCCCTGTTCCAGCGCCCATAGCTTCCCGCTCCAACCTGGAGGCGGGGTGGTGCCTGATATCACCTGTGCGCCGCAATGTTTAGCCTGCTCGGCGGTATCATCCGTAGATTGATCATCAATGACGATGATGCGCACATTCTGGCCTTGCGCTCTCACTCCACTGAGGGTGTGCCCGATATAAGGACCTTCATTACGCGCCGGAATCAATACAGTAATATCACTCAGTATTTCATTGGAGTTTGCAGCGGTCCCCGTTTCTATTTTCTCACGAGTGCTCCAGGGACGCCATGGAAACAGTATTAATGACCACCAGCATAACGCACCAAAAGCAGACACGTATAATACCAACTCTACCATCATTCTTGCTCACAGCAGATTTCAAGAACCCGTATCGACACCCTATCTATGTTTATTTGTTAATCAGTGTGACCGGTATATCGGAAAGCTTTTGGGGCGTTTTGTCTTCTTCAGTTGCCCATTTGGGAGTGGGCTCAGCCACCATATCACCCGTGGTTTTTGGTCCCTTCAGCGAAGTAATCAGTGCTTTCCATGGATGTTGCAGCGTATCTTCAACAGCGGTTGCTTCGTACCCGCAATGAGCCATACATTGAGCACATTTTGGATTATTCGCAGTGCCATACTTTTCCCAGGGCGTATCATCAAGAAGCTCCTGGAAAGTTTTTGCATAGCCTTCATCCGACAACAAGTAACAAGGCTTCTGCCATCCAAATACATTGCGGGTTGGATTGCCCCACGGCGTACATTCATAACTCTGATTTCCTGCCAGATAATCCAAATAAAGCGCCGAGTGATTCAATCTCCATTTTCGCTTCAGCTTCTTGCCCAACTCAAAAATGCCACGGAATAATATCTTCGTATCCTGGCTTTTTATAAAAACATCCTGCTGAGGCGCTTTCTCATAACTAAATCCCGGAGCAATCGTTGCAGCCTCAACCCCCAATTCCATCGCATAATCCAGGAACTCGGCCACATCCTGCGGTGTCTCGCCCTGAAATAGCGTACAGTTGACTGTGACCCTGAAGCCTCTCTCCAGCGCCAGTTTTATCGCTTCAACCGCGCGATCAAAAACACCCTCTTGACAAACCGAAGCATCATGGCGTTCTTTCATGCCATCCAGATGGATCGAAAATGTTAAATAAGGCGATGGGGTATAGTCATCAATTTTCTTCTTTAACAAAAGCGCATTGGTACACAAATAGACATATTTCTTACGCTTAATGATGCCCGCGACAATTTGCGGCATTTCTTTATGTATCAGCGGCTCACCGCCTGGAATTGAAACCATCGGCGCACCACATTCGTCCACTGCCTGCATGCACTCTTCATACGAGAGGCGCTGATCGAGAATTTCTTCCGGATGTGCAATTTTCCCACACCCTGCACAGGCCAGATTACAGCGAAACAAAGGCTCCAACATCAGTACCAAAGGATATTTCTTAACCCCTTTTAACTTCTGCTTGATTAGATAACTGCCAACTGCAATCTGTTGACGTAAAGGAACTCCCATGAGCAAAACCTCCAAAAGTACTTCAAAAGCAAGTGAATGACCGGCACTACCAAAAATAATAAAAACGAAACTAATTGAAATTAACTAAAATCTGTAAGCGGGTAACAAACAATGCCAGGTAGTAAAAGCAGTTAAATAATCAGCCCGCTCTCCAAAACAAGGCGGCTTGGCTTATATTTTAGCTGAGGAATTTAAACATTAAAATAGAGATCCACGCCAAACAATAACCGTTAAGTTGTTTAACTTCCATAAATCCATATAATGGCCTGGAAAAGCTTGAAAACCAGTTTTATTTAAACGTTCAACTATAGAACATGACCCTCTCTATAGCAAATATTTTTAAATCAACTAGAAAAATTGAAGGCACGGACATCAAAAAAGCAAGTTATGCAAACTGACTTACTCATTTAAAAAAATTTAAACATCAGTTATTAACACAACACATCAAGAGCCTATGGTTCTTGATGTGTTTGAACCTGGTAAATCGTTTCTTCACTCCTAGAAATCAACGCCCAATGCGCGCAATGTTTCCTTGGTCAATTTACCGGCAGGAATGTTGTTTTGTTTCTGGAAACTCTCAATAGCAGCCACAGTTCTGGCGCCACTGACGCCATCAACCGGACCAGGATTTAATCCCGCGTCCACAAGCGCTTGCTGAACTTTACGCATGATAGCAGGCGTTGCTTTTACAACATCAGCTCCATCATCAACTACCTTCGCTTGATCTTCATTGGTAGCAACAACAATATCTGCAGCAGCGCCGTCTTCAGCACTTTCACTATCTACATCAGCGGGCGTTTCCAATCCAGACTCAAGACTTTCTATACTTTCCACTTCATCAATGCTGGTGATTGGCTCAGCGATTGTAGCCACACTTTGAGCAGGTTCAGTGACAACTTCCTTGCTTTGCTTGGTGGGATGTGGTTCTTTTGGTTCAACAAGCGGTTTGCATCCTAATAACAGTCCTGCTGCTAACAAAAGAATAGTGTAAGTTGTTAGAGTACCGGTTTTGCGAGATTTCATTGTTATCCTCCGTAAGTATGTAAACAAAGTCATTCATCGTGAAAATCCAAAAAAATACATTCACGTTTTAATGATAAATCGAAATACCTTCAATGTCTTAATTAATTAGACACGAAAAAGAAATACAATCATTCTGTTTTTTAGTACATGAGCTAATTTATAATGCTGCAAATATGAACTATCACACTTTTCTGGCCGCAACGCAAACTGAATCCGTTAATGATCGGTCTCACCTCTTATAAACAGGATTTACGTTTAATCGGTGGCGGGCACGCCCATGTCGCTGTGATCAAGAAATGGAAAATGCGCCCTGTTCCTGGCGTCAGAGTCACACTCATCAGCACAGATACGCTAACACCTTATTCAGGAATGCTGCCGGGATTAATCGCGGGGCACTATACTCTCGAAGATTGTCACATTGATTTGCGGAAACTTTGTCAATGGGCCGGCGTTCAGTTTATTCCCAGTGAAGTTGAACATATCGATCCGCTCGCCAAAAAAATTTTCTGCCGCCAGTATCCTCCTCTGCGATATGATCTATTGTCTATTAATATTGGCTCCCAACCGGCACTCAACAACATCCAGGGTGCCACTATGCACGGCCATCCGATCAAACCGGTCAGGCAGTTTCTACAAAATTGGCACCAATGGCTCGAAACAGCTCAGACATCCAATGGTTCAAAGCGAATCGTTGTCATTGGAGGCGGCGCTGCCGGCATTGAAATACTACTGGCCATGCATTACAAACTTTGCAACACAACGGCCATCCACGCAAACTTTACTCTGGTTTGCGCTGATCAGTCTATCCTGAGTTCACATAATGAGCGCGTGCGGGCATTCTTTAAACATCACTTGCAAGCACTGGACATCACCATCATCAGCGGAAAACACGTTATTTCCATAAACGAGCGCCAACTGACACTGAATGATCATTCAACATTGGATTATGATTTTTCCGCTTGGGCTATTCATGCCGGTGCGCAGCCCTGGCCGGCAGAAAGCGGATTGCAGTGTGACAACCGGGGTTTTATCCAGGTTGATCAATACCTCCGCAGTATTTCACATCCGGACATATTTGCAGTTGGAGACAGCGCCGCGTTCATGCCCGCCGCATTACCCAAAGCGGGCGTTTATGCAGTGCGCCAGGGGCCGGTCCTGGCAAGAAATATCATCGCTCAACTCGGAAACCGTCCTCTCCAGCCTTTTAAGCCGCAGCAACGTTTCCTGAACTTGCTCACCACGGGCGGCCATCATGCTGTCGCTTCGCGCGGTCCGTTGTTTGCAAGCGGAAAATGGGTCTGGTTGTGGAAGAATTATATTGACCGCACCTTTATGGCACGGTTCAATCCGCAACCGATGACCCATAAAAACAGCCCGGATGGCGACACAACCCCTATGCGATGCGGCGGTTGCGGCGCAAAAGTTGGCAACAATGTACTACAAAATGTTTTGGCGCAACTGGCGATTCAACCCCACGCGGATGTTGTAAGCGGACCGGGAGACGATGCCGCCATCATTAACCTGCCATCCAATACACAGTGGTTACAATCCGTCGATTTTTTCAGAAGCTTTATCGAAGATCCCTATTTGCTGGGACGTATTGCCGCCATTCATAGCCTGGGAGATATCTACGCAATGGGCGGAACACCTCATTCCGCTCTGGTGACCGCCGTTATCCCGTATAGCAGCGAACCCATCATGCAGGAAACCTTGCTGCATTTAATGCAGGGGGTATTAAAAACCTTGAATGACGAAAATACCGCCCTGATTGGCGGGCACAGTGGCGAAGGACCTGAAATGGCTATCGGATTGACTGTTAACGGAATCCTTGCGACAGGCAAAGCCCTGAAAAAATCCGGCTTAATGCCCGGCGACCATCTGGTTCTTACCAAGCCGATCGGCAGTGGCGTTTTACTCGCCGCCAACATGGCCGCTCGCTGCCAGGGATTGTGGCTTGACCAGGCGCTCACCTATATGCTTCAAAGTAACCGGGCTGCCGCAACCATCCTGCGTTCCTTTGCCGCACAAAGTTGTACCGATATCACCGGCTTTGGTCTGCTCGGGCATTTACAGGAAATGTTAATCGCCTCTCAAGCCAGCGCCTCAATATCGTTGGATGCCATCCCAGTGATACAAGGCGCGCAACATTGCAGCTCGCAAGGCATACAAAGCACGCTTTTCTCCGCCAATCAGCAGGCCAGCCAATGCCGGCTGGATACTGAACAACACCCAAGCTACGCTTTACTCTTCGACCCGCAAACTGCCGGGGGCTTATTAGCCGGAATACCCGCCCGGCACACCGATGAATGTCTGCGCGCACTGACCGAAGCGGGTTATACGGCAGCCCGGATTGGAACCGTCAAGCCCTATGACAGCCATGCGCTGATCACATTAACCGGTCAACTCGCTGATACATGAAGCCCCCTTGCCCATTCCAGCACTTCCGTATAGCTTCCCCTGAAAATGACCGATTCTTTATTTCTCTCAATCTGGTACGCATACATCGGATCATAATACTCAGTCAGCAAGACCGTTATCCAGGCTTCATGCTCCTGGATATTTCCCGTGTTCGCTTGAGTCTTCAGCGCCTTTGCCAGAAGATCATGCGCGTATTTAAACCGCTCCAAACCCAGCCGTTTCTGAATTCGCGACAGGCTCTCATTAAGATAGGCGCTAAAATGTTCAAAGCCATTCCCGGAATGCTTCATCTGAAAAGCTGCCAGCATATCCGTAATATATTCCTGCAGAACCCGCTGAATGCGAAACTCCAGCGGCATTTCCACCAATGCTAAAGGCGATCTTCGCATGGTTTGAAAAAAAGCTTCCGGGATCGCTATCGTGCCGATATTTCTGCTTTCATCTTCAACAAAAAGCATGTTCCGGCCTGATGCCGCCGCATGCGTCATGCGCAACAAATCAATAGCCAGGGTGTGCTCAAAGTTGGATTGCGTAGGCTGCTGATTAACCGTATGCCCAAAACTGGAACCACGATGCATGGCATGTTTCTCTAAATCAATACTGGAAGCGATCTCATTAATCAAAAGCGTTTTGGCCACACCCGTCTTTCCGCCTATTCTGATCATGGGAAGATGAATCGCCGCATCATCAATTACCTGCATGAGATATCGCCTGAGCGCCTTATACCCCCCTTCAATCAACGGCACAGCAACACCCGCTTCATTCATCCATTGGCGCGCCAGATTTGATCGCATGCCTCCCCGCCAGCAGAAGATGTGTGTATCAGGGTTCCTGGCCACAACATCACACCAGTTCTGAATGCGCTCCTGTTGCAACCCGCCCTGCACCAATTGGTGACCCAGCTTGACAGCCGCTTCTTTCCCTTCCTGTTTATAGCAGGTCCCAACCAAATGGCGCTCATGATTATTCAGAATGGGCAGGTTAAACGAATTGGGCAAACTGCCTTTAGCAAACTCACCTTCAGAACGAACATCCAGAAACGAAGGTTCGTGCCGCAATAAATGATGAAAATGCTCCGCAGTCACTAAATAATCTGACATTGTTTCC
>CAKKRO010000063.1:15406-27832 GCA_919902625.1 Nitrosomonadaceae bacterium | reverse complement strand
GCAGGTGAACATTTTGCATCTATTTATATGGAAGGATATACCTATCGTTTTGGAAATGTGCCGCATTATGTACCTCCAGGCCATGGAATGGTTTATCTGACAGCTGTTGCACTTGCACGTTCAAGATTTTTTTTGATGAATGCAAGGAGATTGGCACTGTTTGTTATCGTTACGGGTGGTATCTGGTCACTGTGGGGTATCAGTGGAATACCTGAACAAGGAGATCAGGTTGGTGCATTTTTGTTTTGTATCTTTGTAATTTGTCTTTTCAAAGGCAGATCACCGATGGTTTATCTGGGTGCTTTTTTTATTTGCACCTGGCTGGAAATTGTTGGCACAGCGGCCGGAACATGGAAATGGGCATCAATTGAACCTGTTTTTAATTGGACGCAAGGAAATCCGCCTAGTGGTGTGGCCGCCTGGTATTGCTTGGTCGATGCGGTAGCTATTGGTTTTGCTCCAAAGTTTTTAAACGGTTTGCAAAAAATGAATAACTGGTATAAAACGATCACTTAGCAGATCAACACTTCTTTAAAGAAAAGAGTTTTTGGAATTACGAGATATCTGAAGAAGTTGTCATTTTATTAAACAAACTACTTGGAAGGAATATTTGTGACTGTTGTTCGTTTGCCAGACGGCTCTGAGCGTGTTTTTGATCACCCTATAACTGTTATAGATGTAGCTTCAGCGATTGGCCCAGGTCTTGCCCGTGCAGCAATCGCGGGGAAGATAAATGGAAAACTGGTTGATGTATATAATCAGATTGATAGCGATAGTGAGCTTGCCATCATTACTGAGAAAGATGCTGAAGGATTGGAAATTATTCGACATTCCTGCGCCCATTTGTTAGCTCACGCTGTAAAAGAATTATTCCCAGATGCTCAAGTGACTATTGGACCAGTAATTGATGATGGATTTTATTACGATTTTTCTTACAAACGCCCATTTACCCCTGAAGATTTAATTGCGATTGAGAAGCGTATGCTTGAAATCAGTAAACGAGATTTAAAGATAGAACGAAAAGTGTGGGAACGTACTGAAGCAATCAATTTTTTCAAGCAGCAGGGAGAGCATTACAAAGCACAGATTATTGAGTCTATACCGGGTAATGAAGATTTATCACTTTATTCTCAAGGTAATTTTACAGATTTGTGTCGAGGGCCTCATGTTCCTGTTACTTCAAAAATAAGGGTTTTTAAACTTATGAAAGTTGCGGGAGCTTATTGGCGTGGTGATTCCAATAATGAAATGCTGCAGCGTATTTATGGAACGGCCTGGACAAATAAAGATGATCAAAAAGATTATTTGCATCGCTTAGAAGAGGCGGAGAAAAGAGATCATCGAAAACTTGGAAAGCAGCTTGATTTGTTTCATACACAAGATGAAGCGCCGGGCATGGTATTTTGGCATCCGAAAGGATGGATATTGTGGCAACAAATTGAGCAGTATATGAGAAATATACTGAGTCAAAATGGTTACCAGGAAATACGTACACCGCAGATTCTTGATAAAGATTTATGGGTGCGCTCAGGACATTGGGAAAACTTTCGTGAGAATATGTTTACCACGAATTCGGATGAGAGAGACTTTGCCATAAAACCAATGAATTGTCCCGGACACGTTCAGATATTTAATCAAGGTTTGAGGAGTTACCGGGAACTTCCAATAAGATTGGCTGAGTTTGGTTCGTGTCATCGAAATGAGGCGTCGGGAGCGTTGCACGGTATTATGCGGGTACGTGCGTTTACACAAGATGATGCCCATATTTTTTGTACAGAAGATCAGATACAAGACGAAGTTGTGAGATTTATTGATTTGTTGAAAGTTGTATATGCAGACTTCAGTTTTAAAGAGCTTCTGGTTAAACTCTCAACCCGACCACAAAAACGTGTCGGGTCAGAAGTGCAGTGGGATAAATCTGAAGCAGCACTTGAGGCTGCTTTAAATGAAGCTAAGCTTGAATGGGAATTGCAACCTGGTGAAGGTGCGTTTTATGGGCCAAAAATTGAATTCTCATTAAAGGATTGTATTGGACGTGTATGGCAATGTGGTACATTGCAACTGGATTTTTCCATGCCTGATCGTTTAGGCGCAGAATATGTGGCGGAAGATAATTCGCGCCAAGTGCCAGTTATGCTGCATAGAGCAATTCTGGGATCTTTGGAACGATTCATTGGTATTCTGATAGAAAACTATGCAGGTGCATTTCCTTTATGGTTATCACCCGAGCAAGTTGTCGTATTAAATATTTCTCGAGGACAGGTTGATTATGCACAAGAAGTGGCTGCTCAGTTAAAGCATCATGGTATTAGAACCAGCTTGGACTTGAGAAATGAGAAAATAACCTATAAAATTCGTGAGCATAGTTTGCAGAAACTTCCCTATCAGATTATTGTCGGGGATGAAGAAGTTCGAACAAATAGAGTGGCTGTTCGTAATCGTGCAGGCGAAGACCTTGGTCAAATGACATTACAAGCTTTGATAGAACGTCTTAAAAAAGAATTGTCTTCCAAAGTATAACTTTCTTTTAATAAACTAAACTTGGAGAAATTGCCATAGCTCAGGAAAAAGCAGCGCGCATAAATCAAGAGATAGATGTGCCAGAGGTACGTTTGATTGGTGTAAATGGGGAGCAAGTTGGTATTGTTAAACTTGCTGATGCAAATGCCTTAGCTGATGAGGCAGGAGTTGATCTGGTTGAGATTGCGCCCACAGCACAACCTCCTGTTTGTCGCTTGATGGATTATGGTAAGTTTCGCTATCAGGAAAGTAAGAAAAAACATGATGCGAAATTAAAACAGAAACAAGTTCAGATTAAAGAAATTAAATTTAGACCCAATACCGATGAAGGAGATTACAACATAAAGTTGAGAAATTTGACTAATTTTCTTAATGAAGGAGATAAAGTTAAGGTAACATTGCGTTTTCGCGGTCGCGAAATGGCCCATCAGGAATTTGGTATGCGCTTGTTGGAGCGTGTAAGGGATGATTTAGAATCTTTTGCAGTAGTGGAGCAATTTCCTAAAATGGAAGGGCGGCAAATGGTTATGGTGCTGTCGCCTAAGAAAAAAGATGTTAAAGCTGACAAATCTAAAACGGTGATAGAAGATTCAACGGTAACATCATAGATTTGTTCTTGGTAACTTGTTGTAGGTAGATTGAAATAATAAGTGATTACCAGGTTTTGGAAGTTTTCCATACCGGAAACACCTGGTTTCATGTTAAATGAGAGGAGTATTTATGCCCAAAATGAAAACTAAAAGTGGCGCAGCAAAGCGCTTCAAGTTTCGGGCTAGTGGGAGTATCAAACGCTCACAAGCTTTTAAACGCCACATATTGACTAAAAAAACAACCAAAAATAAGCGTCAGTTACGAGGTATTGTTAGTGTTAATCCCACTAATACAGCTTCTGTTCGCGCTATGATGCCATACGCATAAAGAGGAGCGATCATGCCAAGAGTTAAACGTGGTGTAACCGCTCATGCGCGGCACAAGAAAATATTGGATTTGGCTAAAGGCTATCGTGGGCGGCGTAAGAATGTCTACCGTATAGCTAAGCAAGCTGTTATGAAGGCTGGTCAGTATGCCTATAGAGACCGCCGGCAGCGTAAGAGACAATTCAGAGCTTTATGGATTGCTCGTATCAATGCGGCTGCTCGTGAATGTGGCCTGTCGTACAGTGTATTTATGAACGGCCTAAAAAAAGCAAGCATTGAAGTGGATAGAAAGGTGCTGGCTGATTTGGCTGTATTTGATAAGAAAGCTTTTGAGCAAATTGTGGAACAGGCAAAAGCCAGCTTGGCCACATAATCGGTTGTGATGGCAGAGTTATCGGGAGGTCTGGGTATAAACCTGAACCTCCCTTTTTGTTGTGAAATGTAATGATATGGGTAGCCGTTCTCTAATCTTAGATGTCGAATTTATATGAGAAACTTGGAAGATATAATCAGTGAAGCAACAAGCTTGCTGGAGGGTATTGAAGATCCGGCCGAGTTAGAGAATGTCAAGGCGCGTTATCTTGGCAAGAATGGGGTACTTACTGAATTACTCAAAGGACTAGGTAAGCTTCCTGTCGAAGAGCGCCCTGCCATGGGTAGTCAAATAAATCAGGCGAAGAATCAATTAGAAGCAACACTTAAATATCGGCGAAATGCGATTCAAGCAAAAGAACTGGAAGCTAAGTTAACTGAAGAAGCATTGGATGTCACTCTGCCTGGCAGAGGATTGGGAATCAGTGGCTTGCATCCGGTAACTCAAACTTTGATGCGTATTGAAGCGCTATTTCATTCGATAGGTTTTGATGTTGCTTCAGGCCCTGAGATTGAAACTGATTTTTATAACTTTACGGCTCTAAATATTCCGGAAAATCATCCTGCACGAGCAATGCATGATACATTTTATATTGATAATGGCAATTTATTGCGTACCCATACATCGCCTGTTCAAATTCACTACATGCAGAATAATGAGCCACCGATAAAAGTCATTGCACCCGGGCGTGTTTACCGGTGTGATTCCGATGTAACGCATACTCCAATGTTTCATCAAGTGGAAGGTTTATGGATAGATGAGAGTGCCAATTTTGCTGCACTAAAAGGTGTTCTGGCTGATTTCATGGCGCATTTCTTTGAACGTGATGATTTACCTGTAAGATTCAGGCCTTCTTTTTTCCCATTCACTGAACCCTCTGCTGAGATGGATATTGGTTGTGTAATGTGTGATGGAAAAGGTTGCCGTGTTTGTAGCCATACAGGCTGGTTGGAGGTACTGGGTTGTGGAATGGTCCATCCTAACGTTTTAAAGCATGTGGCTATTGATAGTGAACGATATATCGGATTTGCTTTCGGTATGGGAGTGGAACGGCTGACAATGCTTAGATATGGCGTCAATGATTTGAGATTATTTTTTGAAAACGATTTGCGTTTTCTAAAACAATTTAATTAAACCTGATCAATTTACCTGTTGTAATCAATAGCACATTCTCATGAAATTTTCTGAAAACTGGCTACGTACCTTTGTTAATCCACCTTACTCAAGTGATGAGCTTGCGCATGCTTTAACCATGGCAGGGATTGAGGTTGAAAGTATTCAGCCTGTAGCATCAGCTTTTGATAAAGTTGTTGTGGCCGAGGTTCTCTCAGTTGAGAAACATCCAACGGCAGATCGGTTGAACGTTTGCAATGTCAGGGTAGGGAAAGCAGAGAAAGATCTGTTACAGATTGTTTGTGGTGCACCCAATGTCAGTATGGGTGTAAAGGTGCCTTGTGCGTTGGTTGGAGCAAGCTTGCCAGGCATCTCCATCAAGCAAACAAAATTGCGTGGCATAGATTCCGCTGGCATGCTGTGCTCAGCCAAGGAATTAGGAATCAGTGATGCTGCTGAAGGTTTGTTGCTGCTTCCTGAGGATGCCCCGGTAGGTATAGATTTTCGTAGTTATTATGGGCTTGACGATCATATTCTTACACTGAGCCTGACACCTAATCGTGCTGATTGTCTTGGAGTTTTCGGTGTGGCGCGTGAGGTGGCAGCAATAACAGCTGTTGAGTTGCATTCAGTGGAGATAAATTCGATTTCCAGCGAAATTGAAGATACATTGGATGTGCGCGTGACAGCCCCTGAAGCATGTCCTCTGTATTGTGGCCGGATAATGCGCGGCATCAATCTTGATGTACTGACACCATTGTGGATAACGCAACGGTTAGAACGTAGTGGCATACGGTCTATTAATCCGGTAGTCGATATCACCAACTATGTATTGTTGGAAACCGGCCAACCCATGCATGCTTTTGATCTAAACAAGATTACTGGTGCTGTTCAAGTACGTTATGCTTTGCCTCGTGAGAGCATGCAATTATTGAATGGTAATCAAATAGCTTTGAGTCCAGAAATGCTATTAATCACAGACGAACATAGGCCGCTCGCATTAGCGGGGATTATGGGTGGATTGGATAGTGGTGTGACACAAGGTACTACTGATATCTTTTTAGAATGTGCATTTTTTGCCCCGGCTGTAATTAGCGGTAAGTCGTTTTGCCTTGGATTTAGTTCTGATTCTGCTTATCGCTTTGAACGCGGTGTGGATTTTGCAGCAACCAGGGATGTATTAGAACGTGCTGCTTATCTGATACAAACCATTTGTGGTGGTAAAGCAGGCCCTGTTACTGAAATAAAGCGTCAGCTACCGCAACGATTTTCCGTAAATGTGCGGATTGATCGAATAAAACGAGTACTCGGTATTGATATCAATAAGCAGCAGATAGGTGATTATTTGGAGCGCTTGGGATTTGAATTTTCAGTTAAGGGGGATATTTTTAATGTGATACCTCCAACCTATCGTTTTGATCTGGCGGTAGAAGAGGATTTTATAGAAGAACTGGCGCGTATTTATGGCTATGACCATATACCTGCCTATTTCCCACGTGCAAATATGGCGATGCTGCCAGCATCTGAAGCAAAGCACTCCCCGATAGAGATAAAGCAACTGCTCATGGCTCGTGATTACCAGGAAGTTATTAATTACGCTTTTGTAGATGCAGATTGGGAGCTTGACTTTGCGGGCAATAGCAAACCGATTGCATTAAAGAACCCGATTGCGAGTCAAATGAACGTGATGCGGAGTACCCTGATTGGTGGTTTGATATCCAATCTTCAATTTAATCTGAATCGTAAACAAGCCAGAGTGCGTTTATTTGAAGTGGGTTGCTGTTTTGTAAGGGATGATGAACATGACTGCAAGCAAATAGAAAAGCTTGCGGGGCTCTGCTATGGCGATATCGCATTTGAGCAATGGGGTATACCGGCAAGAAGCATGGACTTTTATGATGCTAAAGCAGATATAGAGGTTTTGTGTGGAGACCAAGCTATTCATTTCAGAGTATTTACTCATCCAGCATTGCATCCCGGAAAGTCGGCGCAAATTTGTATCGAAGACAAATCCATTGGATGGTTGGGAGAGTTGCATCCACGCTGGCAGAAGAAATATGGTTTGCAAAGAAGCACAATATTATTTGAGATCAATTTAGAGAGCCTGACACCTAAATCCTTACATGTTGCCAAGGAGATTTCCAGATTCCCGCCGGTGCGACGTGATATTGCGATCATTGTTGATAATGATGTGAGCGTGTATTCACTTTTAGTCTGCATGATTGCAGAAAAATCAGCGATAGTATCGGATATTTCATTATTTGATATTTATCGTGGCAAAGGTATGGAGAGCACCAAAAAAAGTCTTGCATTCCGTGTGTTGTTACAAGATACTGAGAAAACATTAACGGATGAAGAAGCGGATTTTGCAGTAACAGGTCTAATAAAAATTCTGGAAAACAAATTTGGCGCCACATTACGTAATTGATGATCACTGAAACGTTTGTGTCAATTGATCGTCATTGGAATTCGATACAATCAGACGGGTTCTTTTCGCAGATTTTGCGCGCGAGATGAATTATTAATCTGGTTTTATTAAAAGCGCTGCTGTCTAATGAGACTGAATACAAATAAATGAGTAGTTACAGAATTAATGACAAAATGGAGTGAAGTATGGCATTAACAAAAGCTGAGTTAGCGGATTTATTGTTTGAACATGTGGGACTTAACAAGCGCGAAGCAAAAGATATGGTTGAATCTTTTTATGAAGAAGTACGTACAGCTTTGCAAAATAATGAAGGTGTCAAGCTTTCAGGATTTGGTAATTTTCAGTTACGGGAGAAACCACAGCGCCCAGGTAGAAATCCTAAAACAGGAGAAGAAATTCCTATTACTGCACGTCGTGTTGTTACATTTCATGCCAGCCAGAAACTAAAAACCTTGGTTGAAAAGAATTACCATGGAAAACAAAAAACCAAGTAATGCATCTATTCCAATCCCAGCCAAGCGCTATTTTACAATTGGGGAAGTGGGTATTCTTTGTGGTGTTAAACCTCATGTATTACGCTATTGGGAACAAGAATTTGCACAATTAAAACCTGTTAAGCGTCGTGGTAATCGTCGTTATTATCAACATCAAGAAGTATTATTAATACGACGTATTCGAGAATTACTCTATGATCAAGGCTTTACAATTAGTGGGGCACGTAATCGATTAGATCATAGTGAAGATAGATCAACACCTATAGAACCAACGATCGTTAACACACCACCTCCCTCAGTAACAGATTTAAGTTACGTTCGACGCGAAATTAAGAGTGTTATGTCGCTGCTTCTTTCCTAAAAAATATGTTTTTCAGTGATAGTTTCTAAAATTGGGGCGTTGTTTGCTATAATTTCCTGTTCGGGGCGTAGCGCAGCCTGGTAGCGTACTTGCATGGGGTGCAAGTGGTCGGAGGTTCGAATCCTCTCGCCCCGACCATTTGGTATGTATAACCTTATCATTGATACTGAGTTTAATGTGCAAGATTCTTTGTTTGGCTATCCATTGAGTATCATAAACTTATAAAAATGCGCATACTGCTTAGTAACGATGATGGATATTTTGCGCCTGGTCTTGCATGTCTGGCCGAAGTACTCTCTGAGCTTGCAGAAGTTATTGTAGTTGCGCCTGAAAGAGATCGCAGTGGATCCAGTAATTCATTAACATTGGATCGTCCATTAAGCTTACATAAATCCCATAATGGTTTTTATTATGTCAATGGAACACCGACGGACTGTGTCCATCTGGCAGTTACCGGTATGCTTGATGTTATGCCAGATATGATAATTTCCGGTGTAAATAATGGCGCTAACATGGGTGATGATACAATTTATTCCGGTACTGTTGCTGCTGCTACAGAAGGTTTCTTACTGGGGATTCCCTCTCTGGCGGTTTCTTTAGTTGGTGCATCAGGTGGGAATTATTTGACAGCGGCTCGTGTTGCAACTGATATGGTAAAGCGTTTCAAAGAAAATGGCATTCAATGTCCCGTTTTGTTGAATATCAATGTGCCGGATATAGAGTATCAGCAACTTGAAGGGATTGAGGTTACTCGATTAGGTAGACGCCATAAAGCAGAGCCGGTGATTAAATCGCAAAGCCCCCGAGGAGAAAATCTATATTGGGTTGGTGCAGCAGGTGCTGCACAAGATGCGGGGAAAGGTACAGATTTTTACGCCGTACAGCATAATCGGGTTTCAGTGACCCCACTACAGATTGATTTAACCCGATACGATCAATTGGATCTTATAACAAGATGGCTTGATAATTAAGTACTTGTTGTTTGAGTGATTTGAAATTTTATGGATACTAATTGGTGAGTGTTCGTCATTCTGGAATTGGTATGACTTCGCAGCGTACACGTATGCGGATGATTGAGCGTTTGCGCGCACAAGGTATTGCTGATGAAGTGATTTTATCAGTTATGAGCGCAATTCCTCGGCATATTTTTATTGAGGAAGCTCTGGCCAGCCGAGCTTATGAAGACGTTTCTTTACCCATAAATTATGGGCAAACGATATCAAGCCCTTGGATTGTTGCGCGTATGAGTGAACTACTACGCGCTAATTCCGGCTTGGATAAAGTGCTTGAGATTGGGACTGGCTGTGGTTATCAGACGGCTGTATTGGCACAGATTGCACAAAAAGTTTATTCGATAGAGCGTATTGGGCCATTATTAACACGTACTCGAATCCGGCTACAGGAATTACAGATCAGAAATGTTTATTTGAGGCACGCTGATGGTTTGCTTGGACTGGCAGAAGCTGGATCGTTTGATGGTATTATTATGACAGCGGTAACAACCCATGTTCCTGCTTCATTATTGGAACAGATGGCCGTGGGTGGTAGGATGGTTTTCCCAAAAGGAACCCAGAAGCAGAATTTGTGCGTTATTGAGCGTAATTCCCAAGGCTATACTGAAACTATACTGGAAGAGGTGAATTTTGTACCTTTACTATCGGGTGTCGTAAAAAAATAACGATACAGGGAATATAAAATGACAAATAATCCAATTAGATTAATAGATATTGATAGAGGTAAGTATAGTACTATCAGGGTATGTTTTTCTTTGATAAGACAGCCAAAATCATTATCTTTTAACGGTTATTTATTGTTGTTTACTACCTGTTTTTTATTGATTGGATGTAGTGCAACACAGCCGCCGGTGCCGGTAGTTGATCGTGTAAAGACTGATTCAGCAGGATCGACAGGTAAACCAGCCGGGGTAAATAATCTAAATAATCAGTTTCATATTGTACAAAAAGGGGATACTTTATACGGTATTGCGCTTAATCATGGGATTGATTTTAAGAAACTAGCGGAGTGGAATGATATTGTTGATCCCAGAGCCATTAGACCAGGGCAGAGAATTAATCTGTTTATGCCAGAAAGAGAGTCGCAGCCTGCTTTATTCGCTTTGTCCCCGCAACCGGTGGAAACAACCATTGAATCGCCAACTGTACAGCCATCCGTTGTAATTACTCAAGAAAGCAGTAGTAGTAATAATACCGGTCAAGTAAAGACAAGCCCTAAAGCACTTAAATTACCTTTTTCAGAGCAGAATGTAGCCCGATTACAATATTCAACAAATCCTGCACCTGCACCTGTAGCACAGACACTGCCATCTTCTCCGGTCTCAGAAAGAAATACGCGAATTGAGATTGCTCCTCAGCCAGTACCGCAAAAATCTGACAGAGTGGCTAATGATTCTGATGCTAAGTGGATATGGCCAACAGACGGTAAACTGTTATCATCTTTTTCTAAAAATTCTAAAGGTGTAAAAATATCAGGACAAGCTGGACAACCGATCCTGGCTTCCGCTGCAGGTGAGGTGGTTTATAGCGGCCATGGGTTACGTGGTTATGGGAACCTGATTATCATTAAGCATGATAATACCTTCCTAAGTGCATATGCCCATAACAGTAAGATTCTGGTGAAAGAAGGGGAAGCGGTGGTAAAGGGGCAGAAAATCGCGGAAATGGGTAATACTGATACGGATACCATTCAATTACATTTTGAAATACGTAAGCATGGGAAACCGGTTGATCCTCTTGAATTCTTGCCTAGAATACCCGGATAGATAATAAATTAAAAGAAACAGCAATGCTATTTTTTGATTGGAGCATTGCTGCATTGCTGTTTATTACTTTTAATTTTATGCTGCTTTAATGAGCTGATTCTCGCATATGCGTTATAGCTTCCTGCGTATGTTTAGCGGCTACATCTGCATGACCCGCTTCAGCATGTGTAATGGCTTCCTCTAAATGCTTGATGGCTTCATCCATATGCTTGTGAGCATTGGCATGCTCTGTGACGGCGGCTTTAGCATGGGTCAGACTCTTTTTTGCGTGCTCGAGTAACTCCTTGGCATGACCGGCCTCGCCATGAGCTTGAGCTTTTCCTGCATGCTCCATCGCTTCTGATGTATGCCCAGCATCGCTTGCATTAGCCTGGGTACTGAGGAAAAATACGGCTATGCTGATTGAAATGATTATTTGTATAAGCTTCATAATATTTGCCCTTCTTGGTAATTGATAAAGATATCAGAAATACCCACCCATCAAATTTATACCCAATCCCTGAATTCAAAAAAGACTGTGCACATGTCTTTTATAGCACAAATCAGTAAAGTCATAAAATTAATATTTAATGCCAGCATGACTTGAGTCAATATTCAAATGCATAAAGAAATAAATAGATTTTATTATTATGTTGATATCATCATGACGCATTGAAACTTAATGGTTGATCAGACTACTGAGCATTTTATAATCAACCCATTCTTTATTAAATGTTGTGCCTTTGATTTTAGTGAAAGGTTGAGATGGTTCACCCAGGTCTGATAAAACCGTAACTGCACCGCTGAAATCTTGTAAACGGGTATAGCCGCTCACGGTAATGAGGGTGGGGAGGCTTGCGGCCAGCGCTGACTTTAAACCATTCTCCGAATCTTCTATTGCGATACATTGTTGTGCGGTTAATTCAAGTTGAGTGAGTACCCAGCGGTAAATATCAGGTGCTGGTTTTTTCATAGGAACAATGTCACCCGCGCCAATGACATCAAACCAGCCAATAGATTCTTTACCTAGAGTTGATTTAAGCAAGGCGGTGACATTTTCCATGGTTGTTGTTGTTGCGATAGCGAGTTTTATTTTTTCGTGCCGTAACTCATGAATTAGTCGTGCAACACCGGGGCGTAATGGGATGTTGCCGTGCTCCATGAGCGATTCAAAGTATTTGGTTTTGGTTTTGTGTAAGCTGGCAATCCAGTCAGTCAGATCGTTTTTGTTAAGTGCCTCGGGAGTATATCTTTCCATGTAATAACGAACCCGCTCTTTCCCGCCTGTAATCTGTAGCAGTTCACCATAAAGATTGATATCCCAGTTCCAGTCGAGATTAAATTGCTTAAAGGCGGCATTGAAAGCAAGACGATGACCATCTTGCTCTGTATCGGCAAGTGTGCCATCGACATCAAAAAGTACGGCTTGCAGTTTATTAGGTGTATTCATTATGTTGGTTTT
>CAKKRO010000063.1:0-15306 GCA_919902625.1 Nitrosomonadaceae bacterium | reverse complement strand
TTATGTTGGTTTTCTGTCAAATGAATTGTGGCTTGCACGCTGCAAGCGATCAGTAATGGCTAACCAGGCTGGATGATCCGGTGGTGCTTCCACGATCATATAATCAAATGCTTCTTGATCAAACTGGCGCAATTTTGCATAGAGTTGCTTGCCGTAAGCGACAGGATCCGAAGGCATGGAGAATTGCTGGATTGATTGACCTTGGGGTTGTGATTGATGTATATCTGACCATGTGATGACCAGCGTTCGTAAACCTTGTGCGGCTAATGCTAATGTGCCATGCCATAGTTGTTCTGCCGGATATATTTTTAGTGGTGTGGTAGGTGCATAATGCGCGGGCAATAATCCCGGTGCACGTATCGTTTGGTTCATCATATTATGAGCTAAGATAACTTGGTTGTTTAGTATGGACTCAAGTGCAGATAACGTAATTCCACCGGGACGGAGGATTCTGGGTGATGCATCACAAAAGCTGATGATCGTACTTTCCAGGCCTACTTCACATGCGCCGCCATCCAGAATCATATCGACTTCCGAACCTAATTCTTCTTGCACATGCGTCGCTGTTGTGGGACTGATCCGCCCAAAACGGTTGGCTGATGGTGCCGCCAGCGCTTTGTCCGGCCCCAATGCATCCAGTAAAGCCAGCGCAACAGGATGGGCTGGTATGCGTAAGCCCACAGTATCTTGTCCACCTGTGACGCTATCGGGTATATGGCGGCTACGCTGCAGAATCAATGTTAATGGCCCCGGCCAAAAGTAGTTGGCTAACTTCCAAGCGGTTTCAGGTATTGCTTGTGCCCAGTATTGCAAATGGGAAATATTGCCGATATGAACAATGAGTGGATGATCAATGGGCCGCTGTTTGATTTTATAGATTTTATCGATAGCGTCCAGGTTTGTGACATCGGCACCGAGACCATAAACAGTTTCGGTAGGAAATGCCACAGTGCCGCCCCCGCATAATATTCTGGCAGCCGCAGTAATCTGATCAAATTGTTCCGGCGGAAAATTTGATTTATCTTGTAAGTCCTGAGTTTGTTCCATTTGTACAGTGATATGTTTTGACTCAAATGAAAGTGATGATCAAGTATTTCTTTAAATTTTTAATAGAACTCATGGTTTACTATCGTGCCAGTCATAACCAAGAACACCTTGCATCATGCGTACAATATGGAAACTTAACCAATTAACAACATAATTTCGCCATGAGAAAAAGTTTTTGCTGGTTTGAGTGACAGGTATGGATTCTTCTGTGATGGCTGTTTTTAAACTTGTTCTTAACTCGTTTGCAAAGTGATGATCTTCAATAATGATATTGGCTTCACGTGCCAGTAGCAAACTAAAAGGATCAATATTGGAAGAACCTACCGTCGCCCAATGCTGATCAATAACCGCTACTTTGGCATGCAGATAACTTCTATCATATTCATAAATTTTTATGCCGGATTTCAATAAATTCTCATACAGTGCTTGTGTCGCGTGATACTGTAACCGGTATTCGATTTTACCTTGTAATAAAAGTTCGACGTTGACACCACGTTGTGCAGCATTCTTCAGAGCGTTGCTGAATTTTCTTCCAGGCAGAAAATAAGCATTGGCAATAATAATTTCAGTGTGAGCCCGGTTAATGGCTGCCAGATAAGCTTGTTCAATATCATGGCGATGACGTAAATTGTCGCGTATGACGAATGCAGCTTTTTGATGCCCGCAAGGTTTATCTGTTGGTTTTATAACGATAGGATTGATCCAGCGTTTTTTTAAATGTACCCAGGCCACCAGCATCCATAAATGTCTTGCAGCGGTATGTATTTGAGCAAGTAATGGGCCTCTAACAAGAACAGCATAGTCAAAACGGGGCGTCAGGTTCTCCGGATTGTGCTGATCGTCAATAATGTTAATTCCACCGATAAAGGCTATTTGTGCATCAATAATTACTAATTTCCGGTGCATCCGGCGCAAGCGATAACGGCGTGGCATTGAAAAAATAAACTCGGGCCTGAATATCAGAACCTGTACACCGGCATCAAGCATGCTTTGCATATCCTCGCGTGAGAGATTCTGGGAACCAAACCCATCCAGCAGTAAATGGACAGATACGCCGCGTTGTGCCGCTCGCTTTAATGCGGCTGAGATTTTGATGCCAATGGCGTCATATTCAAAGATATAAGTTTCAATATATATTTCGAATTCCGCGGTTTCTATCGTGGTTTCTAATTCTGGAAAATATTCTTGCCCATTGTGCAGTAGGGTCAGTTGGTTACTATCAGCAAAATGTAAATTTCTCATATACGGATGACATTGGTTGATAATGCCGCATGATCAGAAATCTTTGACCATGGATTTCCATGATGAATATGTACATTGCTGACTTGAAAGCCACGGACATAGATTCGATCCAGACGTAATAGCGGCAATGAGGAAGGGTAGCTGCGAGCCGCTCTGCCTTTTGTTAACTCGAATACCTCTGTCAGATCCAATTGTTCAGCTAAAATATGGCTCGCTATTTCGCGCCAATCATTAAAATCTCCTGCGATAACTAAGGGTGCCTGATGTGGAACCATTTGTTCAATGTGCCTGCTGAGCGCTTTCAATTGCAAACGTTGCCCACGTTTGAATAATCCCAGATGAACGCAGATACAATGGAGATTTTCCTGCCAACCCGGTATGCAAATCTCGCAATGAAGCATGCCGCGTTTCTCAAAACGATGTGCTGAGATATCTTCATTCTCCCACGCTACGATGGGATAGCGGCTCAAAACCGCATTGCCATGATGTCCTGCATCATAGATCGCATTTTTTCCATAAGCGAAGTCGCTCCATACTGAGTCAGCCAGAAACTCGTATTGTGAGAGACTCGGCCAGTTTTTGTAACGCGTGGCATGCTCCGTATGGTGGCCGATAACCTCCTGTAAGAAAACGATATCAATATTGAGTGCTCGCAAATGATCGCGTAATTCATGTACGATCAAGCGCTGATTGAAGCTTGAGAAACCTTTATGGATATTGTAAGTGGCGATATGTAAGTTCTTAGGCACGGGATAAACGGTGTCCTGAGGAGATTGAATGATTATTTTGTCAGAGTGGGTTATAAAAACGGCAACTACCTATGATCAGTTAAATTATCTTTGCCGCAATAAGTAATTACGAAATCTTTAACATTCTGTCCAGTGCCAGTTTTGCAAGCTTAGCTTCATTTTGAGGAATCTTAATCTGATTCACTACGTTCCCGCTCACCAGATTTTCCAATGCCCAGGCCAGATGCTGCGGATCAATCCGGGCCATGGTTGAGCACATGCACACCATTGGCGACATGAATTGCACAATTTTTCCTTGTGGTTTGAATTCTTCAGTAATCCGGCTGACTAGATTGAGTTCAGTACCTACCAGCCAGCGCGTGCCACTTTCTGCTGCTGCAATTGTTTTGATAATGTACTCGGTTGAGCCCACATAATCAGATGCTTTGCAAACTTCATAACTACATTCAGGGTGAGAAATAACGATGCCATCGGGATATTGATTACGAAAACGTAAAATATGCTGTGGTTGAAACATTTGATGGACGGAGCAATGGCCTTTCCATAATAAAATTCTGGCTTTCTTGATTTGTTCCGGGGTAAGCCCCCCCATTGGTTCATCAAAGTCCCATACCGGCATTTCTTCGAGTGGAATACCCAGTTGATGCCCACTCCAGCGGCCGAGATGCTGATCAGGGAAGAACAAAACTTTTTCCCGCTGCTTAAATGACCATTGCAAAACCTTGCCGGCATTGCTGGAAGTGCAGACAATACCTTCGTGTTCGCCGCAAAAAGCTTTTAGGTCGGCGGCAGAATTAATATAAGTAACGGGAGTAATCACTTCATCAGGATCCAGTATTTCCTTAAGTTCACGCCAGGCACGCTCCACATTGGAAAGATTGGCCATATCCGCCATTGAACAACCCGCCGCCATGTCCGGTAAAATAGCTGTTTGTTCCGCGCTGGAGAGAATATCTGCAACTTCAGCCATAAAATGTACGCCACAAAAAATCAAGTAGTCGGCTTCAGTCTGAGCTGCAAGGTAGGAAAGCTTTAAGGAATCACCGGTTAGATCTGCATGCCGGTATACATCTGCGCGTTGATAATGATGGGCCAGAATGACAGCGCGTTTTCCCAGAGTATTCTTGGCAGAGATAATGCGCTGGGCGCAAACTTCATCTTGCAAGGAGCCATACTGCTCAAATTTAATAGTTTCTATAGGCATTACTATTTTATTTTTCTCAATGGGTTATCAAATGATGCACATTATTATATGAAATATATAGGTTCAAGTTTGAAATTTAAAGGCTTGGCAAAAATAACACAATAATCTATTCATTAAATGGAGATTTGAGTTCTGGTATAATTCTGCGGTGCATACTCAAATCAATGGGGCTGGATTGAGATTAGATATTCTGGAATTGAAAAAGATAGGCAATTTTGTTAAATGATCAGTCGCCCGCATATCGGTTTTCCTTTGATTCTTTTTGCTTCTTTGGTTTTGTTGACGTTCTGGTTGGATCAAGTAACCCGGCCGCTTGAACCTGCCAAGGGTGATGATTTATACCTTAATCCTGATTATATCGTAGAAGATCTATCCGGGATTCGCATGGAGCATGAGCGGGCAGCTCAACGAAAATTTTCGGCTAAAAAGTTATTCCACTATCTCAATGAAGAAGTCACTCAGATGGAGCAAGTAAGTTTTATCAATACCGAACCCAATAAACCTTTAATTCGCATGTACGCAGATCGTGCTGAAGTCAAGAGCAAGGGTAAACATATCTACTTGACCGGAAATGTAACTGCGGTAAGGGGAGCGGATGATGAGAAGGGCAAGATCACTTTAGTAACTAACTTTTTGCATCTTATTCCGGATGATGATCTGGTTAAGACTGATCAGTCGGTGACTATTTCAAGATTTAATACGACCATCAACGCAATCGGTTTGGAATTGAATAACCATGACGGGATGATACAGCTCTTGTCAAAAGTGAGAGCGGTTAACAATAAGTAATTGAGAAAATTATGAAATTAATTTCTATTGTGTGCTTGTTCGGCTTATTTCTTGCTCAACCTGTTGCGGCTGAGCGAGCTGATCGGGATAAACCTGTTTATCTGGAGGCCGATCGCGCTACAGTCGAGGATGTTAATCGTAAGGAATCCAGCCGGGTCAGTATATTTACCGGGAATGTTATCCTGACTCAGGGAACCATGCGAATTAGCGCTGATAAAGTCATTATGAAAGAGGATCTTAATGGATTCCGGCAAGCGACGGCCGTTGGAGACCTGGTTAGTTTTCGTCAGAAGCGCGATGGTCTGGATGAATATGTTGAAGGATGGAGTCAGCGCGTTGAATATGACAGTAAAACGGACAAAATTGAATTATTCCGGCAGGCAAGGTTGAAGCGTGGTTCCGATGAAGTGCAGGGTGACTATATTTCCTATGATATGAATAGTGAATTTTTTCAGGTGATTGGTAGTAAGGAACGCGGAGATGAAGCAGGTCCTGATAAACGGGTTCGGATCACCATTCAACCCAAGAGTAAGTCTGAATAATACAAGCCACTAAATTAAAAATAAGTATAAGCCCCAAAGAATGAGTGAGTTGAGAGCCAATAATTTAAAGAAACGCTACAAATCACGCACAGTCGTGCAAGATGTTTCTTTTTCACTCTGTAGCGGTGAGGTGATTGGCTTATTGGGTCCGAATGGTGCTGGAAAAACAACCTGCTTCTATATGATGGTTGGTTTGGTGCCCTTGGATGGGGGAGAGATATATCTGGATGATCGCGATTTAAGTCAGTTACCCATTCATCATCGGGCAAAGCTTGGGCTAAGCTATTTGCCTCAAGAGGCATCTATCTTCCGGCGCTTGACAGTCGAGGAGAATATTCTGGCTGTATTGGAATTGCAGAATTGGGATGAAGATACAAAGCAACGGTATCTCGATGACTTATTACATGATTTGCATATCAGTCATTTGCGTAATAATCCGGCAATCAGTTTGTCTGGAGGTGAACGTCGTCGTGTAGAGATTGCTCGTGCATTGGCATCACAACCGCGTTTTATTCTATTGGATGAGCCTTTTGCAGGGGTTGATCCGATTGCTGTTGTGGATATACAGAGGGTTATTTCTTTTCTGAGAGAACGAAAAATCGGTGTATTGATTACGGATCATAATGTTCGAGAGACACTGGGAATTTGTGATCGGGCTTATATCATTAGTGAAGGACATGTGCTGGCTAAAGGCGAACCAGAAGAAATCATTCATAATGAGCAGGTTAGGGAAGTTTATTTGGGAGAACACTTCCGATTGTAAGTTAATGAATTAATTTAGTTGAATCATTGAGCAATTGTTGTTTTTCCAAAATCATGAAACCAACACTCCAACTAAAGTTATCACAGCAACTTAGACTGACCCCCCAGCTGCAGCAATCTATTCGATTACTGCAATTATCAACGCTTGAATTAAATCAAGAGATCGAACGTATTGTGCAGGAGAATCCATTGCTGGAATTGCGTGAAGATTGGGATACGCCGGTGACAGAGTATTCATTCATGAGTTCAGATTCTCCAGAAGTTAAGAGTATGCCACCAGAAATGGCGCCATCTGAAGCTGAAACAACCCCTGAAGAGAATCATGAGCATGATTTTGAATGGCCTCAGGAAAGTCTTTTTTCTGATCGTACCTATGAAGATGATGATCGTGAGACGCTACAAATTCCTGCCAGACCATTAAGCCTGCGCGAACATTTAAATTTGCAAACCTGCTTGAGTCAAATTTCTGAGCGTGAGAGGAGGATTACTGGCTTATTAATTGACAGTTTGGATGATGATGGTTACTTACTCCAGAGTCTGGATGAGCTAATGGAAATGTTACCTGCAGAGTTGGGTATCAGTCTTAATGATCTGCAGGGTGCATTGGAATATTTGCAGCATCTTGATCCACCCGGTGTAGGTGCGCGTAACTTGCAGGAATGTCTGGTGTTGCAACTACAGGCATTACCGGCTGGTACTGCCTATCGTGATCAGGCAATAAGAGTTGTACAGGAATATTTGGAGATTCTGGCGTCACATGATTTTGGTCAAATTAAGAAGCTGTTGGCCTGTGACGATCAAAGCTTACGCGCTATCCAGAAACTGATTACTAATCTGAATCCTAAGCCAGGCGTTGAATTCAGTTCTCAAAGCGAACGTTATATTGTGCCTGATATTACCGTTATAAAAAATAATGGAGTTTGGGTCGCGAATCTTAATAAGGATGCAATCCCGCATCTCAGTATTAATCATCTCTATGCTAACATATTGAAACGGGAGCATCATAGCACTACACGTGGATTAGCAAGCCAGCTGAATGAAGCTAAGTGGTTGATTAAAAATATCCAGCAACGTTCAAGTACCATTCTGAAAGTGGCTGGAGCTATTGTTGAGCGTCAGCAGCAATTTTTTGAACATGGAGAGATTGCGATGCGGCCGCTTGTATTACGGGAGATTGCGGAAACATTGAATTTACATGAATCTACCGTATCACGGGTAACGACACAAAAGTTTATGTATACCCCGCGAGGTATTTTTGAACTTAAATATTTTTTTGGCAGTTATGTATCTACGGATTCAGGCGGGGCTTGTTCGGCTACAGCTATCCGTGCATTGATCAAGCAATTGATACAGGAAGAAAATCCAAAGAAACCACTCAGTGATAACAAGATCTCAAATATGCTTGAACAGCAAGGTGTTGTTATTGCTCGTCGAACCATTGCGAAGTACCGGGAAACGTTACAGATTCCTGCAGCAAATCTTCGTAAATCATTTTAATTAGAATAAAGGAAGGATAATGAACCTTAAACTTACCGGCAACCATGTGGAAATTACTGATGCCATGCGCGAATATGTTATTTCAAAAATCAGTAAAATTACACGGCATTTTGATCATGTCATTGATGTCAGTGTCATTCTATCGGTAGAGAAACTTAAACAAAAGGCCGAGGCAAATGTTCATGTGCGTGGTAAAGATATTTTTGTCGAAACCGACAGTGAAGATATGTATGCTTCAATTGATAGTCTTATAGACAAGTTGGACCGGCAGATACTCAGACACAAAGAAAAGAATCTTGAGCGCCGGAATCATGGTGCATTGAAAGATCAGGATTTTGAGCAATAGCAGATAATTCAGTATGTTTCTGTTTCCAGGCAATAGAATGATGGTATTTCTTGAAATACTTTCTTAATTGTAATTAAGAAGTTTGCCACTTCATTAGCATTGATTTAAATAATCTTATTTTTTCATGAATTTAATTTCGCAATTATTACCGCAGTCCAATATTATTGTAAACCTAGATGTTGCCAGTAAAAAGCGTGTTTTTGAACAAGCTGGGTTGCTATTTGAAAATACGAATCAAGTCGCGCGCAGTCAGGTTTTTGACAGCTTATTTGCACGCGAGAAACTAGGCTCAACAGGCCTGGGGCAAGGTGTTGCTATTCCGCATGGCCGTATAAAAGGGTTGCGTGAGGCGGTTGCTGCTTTGGTGACCATGAAAGAAGCGATACCATTTGACGCGCCTGACGGCCAACCGGTCAATATTGCTTGTATTTTATTGGTGCCGGAAAAAGCTACCGACAAGCACTTACAGATTTTAAGTGAGCTGGCGCAGATGTTTAGCGATAAACAGTTCCGTGAAAGTATCTTGCAGTGTAAGGATGCAGCGGAGATTCATCAACTTATCGTTGACTGGAAACCGAATGTCACGAATTAGCATTGCTCAGCTATTTGAAGATAAAAAGGAGAAACTTGAGTTAACCTGGGTGGCGGGGCAGGGTGGCGGCAGTACTGAGCTCAGTGATGAGGCCATTGCCCAATCTGCTCAGGGCATGATTGGTCATTTGAATTTTATCCATCCAGACTGGATTCAGGTGCTCAGTAGTGATGAGATTCATTATTTAAATAATCTGGAAGCTACCTCACTTGAGAAAAAGATAAATCAGCTTACACAAAGTAACCTGGCATGTATCATTGTGGCGGATAATGCTGAAGTTCCTGCATCAATCTATAACATGGCCAATGCATTCAATATCCCCTTGCTGCGATCATCCTATCCTAGTCTGGAAGTTATCTGGTTGATACGTACTTATCTGGGAAGCGTTTTGGCGCCTTCCTGTTGTTTGCATGGCGTGCTTCTGGATGTATTGGGTATGGGTGTCATGATTACCGGTGAAAGTGGTGTAGGTAAAAGCGAATTGGCTCTGGAGTTAATCAGCCGGGGACATGGCCTGGTAGCTGATGACGTGGTGGAGTTACGTCGTATTGCACCTGAAACACTGGAAGGCCGCTGCCCGCCGATGTTAAGGGATTACCTTGAAGTACGGGGGCTAGGTATGTTGAATATCCGTACAATTTTTGGCGAAACAGCCGTACGGCGGCATAAGAATATGAAGCTGATTGTTCACTTGCAGAACAGTGGCGGGACTGATCCCAGCTTATTGGAACGACTGCCTATCAGCAATCTCAATGAAAACATTATGAATGTTGATATCCGTAAAGTTATTATCCCTGTAGCGGCGGGGCGGAATTTAGCAGTTCTGGTGGAGGCGGCGGTACGAAATTATGTTTTGCAATTACGTGGTATCGATAGCACCAAGGATTTTATTGAACGGCATGAACAGGCAATGGGCAGCGAGTCTGTAGATAAAAACGAAAGTTAGAATAAATTATTTGCCCAATTTCTTTATGTGATCATCATTGACAGCAGTCTCTCAGATCAATTCGGGTTAAGATGAAAAATCCTCAAACTGTTACGCTGGCACTGACCGGCGCATCTGGAATGCCTTATGGTATTCGTTTGCTGGAAATGTTGGTGGCTGAAGGTAAGCAGGTTTATCTTCTGTATTCACAGGTAGCGCAGATTGTGGCCCAGCAGGAAATGAATCTGGCCCTGCCTTCTCGCGCTAAGGAAGCCGAAGCGTTCTTTAATCACTTGTATGGCCTGCCTGAAGGGCAGCTACGTGTATTTGGACGGGAAGAATGGTTTGCGCCCGTTGCTTCCGGTTCAAATCCGGCCGATTCGATGGTGGTTTGCCCTTGTACCATGGGAACCCTGGCGGCCATTGCGGCGGGTATGAATCAGAAACTGATAGAGCGGGCAGCGGATGTCATGTTAAAGGAAAACCGGCAGCTTATTCTGGTGCCACGGGAAATGCCGTTTTCTGCGATTCATCTGGAAAATATGCTTAAGCTGGCGCGTAGCGGAGCGGTCATTTTACCGGCTAATCCGGGTTTTTATCATCATCCGCAGACGATACAGGATATGGTCGATTTTGTTGTTGCCCGTATCCTTGATCATCTGGGGGTCCAGCATACCCTGATGCCTCGCTGGGGATCAGAAAGCTGATACGGAAGCCATTTTCAAGTGCTTATCCGTCACATTGCGGTGCGGAAATAGGTTTGAGTTTGTCGTTTCCAGTTTGGAAAATACCCGCTTCGGTCACGATATAATGCATTGCGATATCATGCGATTGAGGATAGACATTCGCTAATCGCTGTATTTCAAAAGCAATCCCGATGGTTAGCGGTTGTGTCTGATAAGTAGCCAGAGTGCGATCAAAATAACCACTGCCGTAGCCCAATCGATAGCCATGCTGATCAAAGCCGACCATTGGAATAATAACCGCATCAAGCCTGACTACTCGGGTCTCTACAGGGACAGGGATACCATAAGCGCTGTTTTTCATGGGTGTATCAGGCAACCATTCACGGAAACACAGCGGCTCATCCTTACCGGTAACTTCCGGTAGCGCGAGCGTTGCTCCTTGTTGTCCAAAGTACCGGGCAACTTGCCGTGGATCGTATTCGCCACGAAATGGCCAATAAATTCCAAGGGTCATTTTCTGAAGTTTGGGAAAACCTTGCTTAAGAAAATCAGAAATCGCCCGGCTCCATTGCTGATAAGTCTCCTCCGATAGGGCTTCGCGAGCGGCAATCAATCGCTTGCGTTGTTGTTTCTTCCACTCCAGTAAATTATCCATTGTTTTTAATTTGAACTCAGATATTGATGGGCACGGTCATCCGATAAGAAATTTTGTTTTAACAGCTTTCTGACAGGCGCCGGAATAGCTTGTTCAAGCGCGTCAGATGGTTTAATCCAGATAAATTGATTTTGCTGGACGTGGTTATTCGAAACAACTTTCAGCAACTGTGAATGAATGCGTAATTTGTAATGGGTAAATTGATGATCTATGGTTGGCAGCTCAATAGGTGATTGGACTTTCATGCCCAAATGATGTTGGCAATAAATCGCAGCATCTACTCCGGCTTCAATTTCAGGCGGACACCATAATGCTCCCCAGATACCCGATGGAGGTCTTTTCTCAAAAAGTAATTTTTGCTGGTGCATGAGTATTAAAAAGACTGTTTCTTTTTTGGGTAAAGGTTTACGGGGTTTAACAGCTGGAAATTGAGCCACACGATTTTCTTTGTACGCAACACAGTGTTGTTGCAGTGGGCAGGTTGTACAAAGGGGGGTGTGACGGCTGCAGACTGTAGCGCCCAGATCCATCAAGGCTTGTGTGTAAGTTTCAATTCGGCCTTCACGATAGTTAGCGGGTAACGATTCTTCGGCTTTTTCCCACAACAGGTTTTGTATCTTACTTTCTCCCGGGTAACCTGCAATACCGAAATAACGCGCAAGAACTCGCTTAACATTACCATCTAAAATGGCATCGCGTTTGCCATAAGCAAAAATTGTTATGGCAGCAGCTGTAGAGCGCCCGATTCCTGGTAGTCGCTGGATCAGTTCCCGGGTGTCTGGAAATTGACCTTGATAATCCTGCATAATGATGTGAGCAGATCGGTGTAAGTTCCGGGCGCGTGAGTAATAACCCAGACCGCTCCAAAGTGCCAGCATTGTATCAAGCGGAGCCTGTGCCAGACTGCTGATTGTAGGGAACTCCTGCATGAACCGCACATAATAAGGGATGACCGTATTGACTTGCGTTTGTTGCAACATGATTTCAGATAACCAGATCGCATAGGGATCCCGGTTGCCTTGCCAGGGGAGATGATGGCGGCCATGCTTCCTGTGCCAATGAATTAACTGGGTTGCGATCGATGACATCTTTATGCCGGTAGGTAAGATTAAGCTGTTTTCTGTAGAACTTAGGTCGGAATTGTTATTCTGGAATCAGAAGATTAACAGAGTGCCTATAGGATATTGATCAAGTACAAAGCTATTCTTTTGCAAGACCTTACGGGAAAACAACTTCATTAAATTTGGCATGGGGGGTGAGAACCTGCATTCTGGCAAGCTGAGTTAATTCGATTTGCTGTCTCGAATCATTATCAATCACCAGACATTCTCTTCTTTCAGGAGAATTAACAATATCAACGGCTTTACCTTCTATGATCTGATTGTTTTTTAAGATGAGTTTAAGCTGATAGCCGTACATACAGGCTACTTCCACAAAATCATGAAGTTCACACGAAATGGCATCTTGAGTCATGGTTATCGATTCCTTTGAGTGGTATTAAATAAGAATAATGGATACGATACCAGAAGCAAGATAACAAGGCAGTATTTAAACCTAAAAACCGCAGTTGACCGCTCGAATGGATATTCAAAGCATGGTTCTAATAAACTTATTAATAACTGATCATCTCGCCCAACTGCGGTTTTTAGGTTTAAATGGATTAGCTGACCGGTTCTGTTTTTGCAGTGTTATCAAAAAAGATATACAAACGGGCATGGATTTTTTTCTAAGATTGTTTCAAAACTAAATGATGGAAATTTTAAAAACATTGGGTTTGTTTGCTGTTACTGCGCTCGCTGAAATAATTGGCTGTTATCTGCCTTATCTTTGGTTAAAAGAGGGAAAGTCATTCTGGCTGCTCATTCCGGCCGCAATCAGTTTGGGAATGTTTGTCTGGCTGCTGACGCTCCATCCTCAAGCTGCGGGTCGTGTTTATGCCGCCTATGGTGGTGTTTATATCTTTACGGCTCTGATGTGGTTATGGGCAGTCGATGCTGTCCGTCCTACTGTCACGGATTGGATCGGAGTAATGATTTGTTTAATCGGCGTGGTCGTTATTATGTATGGAAGGCAGCTTATCAATGATACATAAATAAATTATTCAGAATTAATACGATTATTGAGGGATAAAGTGATTTTGTATTTAATTGTGATGAACTATTGATGAATGTTACGACTTATACAATAAATATTTTATTAATCATAGAGTAATAACAAATTCCTGTAATCTGTAATAATTGTAGGAAAATAAGAAATTATATATAGGATATATTCCTTCTTTTTCAGAGAAAGTGTAAAATTGAAAATAAGTAGAATGATAATTAAGAATGTTAGGAGAAGATCATGGCCGCTGCAATAAATAAAGGTATTGTTACCTCATTTGGTAATACTCCTCATGCAAAGGATGATGTATTTTTAGGGTTGACAGAAGATTCTAATAGCTCAGTAATTTTAGATGTAATGGGTAATGATAATGGAGGTAATGCTAAGACTCTCTGGTCACTTGATAATGGTACGAGTGTTGGGGGTAAATCGCCGACCGATTTGTTAACACAAGATACTACTGGATCTACGGCAGATACAAGCGCAAACGGCGCCAAGATTTGGATTACCTCAGATGGGAAAGTGGGTTATGACATCTCAACTGCTTCTGAGTTGTTTAAAACAGCGCTTCAGAAGCTGAATGTGGGCGGATACTTGACAGATACCTTTACTTATGCAATCCGTCTTGGTAATGGAACGCTGAGCTGGGCTACGGCCAGGGTGCGCATTGATGGTGTTAATGATCCGGCAATTCTGGGTTCTGTGGGAATTGGTTTGTCAGAGACGAACGATGTATTGAGTACTGATGGAAAACTCACTATTACCGATGTGGACAATCCAGAGAAATTCATTGAGCAGACAGGGACTACGTTAACTGATGGCCATGGCTCCTTCTCAATCGATGAAGATGGTAACTGGAGCTATGTGGCTGATAGCGCTTTTGACGAGCTAAATGTGGATGACACGATTACTGATGAATTTGCTGTATTCAGCGTTGATGGAACAAAGACCAGTGTAACCGTTAGCATCACTGGCACGAATGATCCGGCAATTTTAAGTTCTGTTGGGATTGGTTTGTCAGAGACGAACGATGTATTGAGTACTGATGGAAAACTCACTATTACCGATGTGGACAATCCAGAGAAATTCATTGAGCAGACAGGGACTACGTTAACTGATGGCCATGGCTCCTTCTCAATCGATGAAGATGGTAACTGGAGCTATGTGGCTGATAGCGCTTTTGACGAGCTAAATGTGGATGACACGATTACTGATGAATTTGCTGTATTCAGCGTTGATGGAACAGAGACCAGTGTAACCGTTAGCATCACTGGTACGAATGATGCTGCTGAATTCAGTGGCGATTCTGAAAAGAATATACTTGAGAGCGATGGAGGCACTGAAGGAGTTCTTGCTATAACTGATATAGATAATTCCAGTACTTTTCAGTTGCAGCAAGATGCTGTGGGTTCTTATGGTTTATTTTCAATTGGTGAGAATGGAGTCTGGACTTATGACATCACCAGTGCAGATGAGGAGCTTGTGGCTGGTCAGATTTATACTGAGACATTTGAAGTATTTAGTGCTGATAACACAAAGACCAATGTGACCATTAATATCACTGGTACAACTGAATCAAGTACAGACCTGCCTCTTCCATCTCCTATTATTAACGAATCGACTTCATTCAATATTAATTATGGAAAGAATGTGGTAAATGGTATATATGAGATTAAGGGTTTTGATAGTAATGATACATTGCATCTTACAAGCCCTAAATTTGGCTTAGTGCCTGATGGAGTAACAATTAAGGATTATTTAAACGATGGAATTGATGATACTTCAATAGCTATTACCTATACTGATAAAGTGAAAATTGGAGAAGGTAAGAATGCTGAGTGGATTGATGTGGTTGAGGACTATACAATTATTCTTGTAGGATATACAGGAGATGCTGGTTTTAGTTAAAATTAATTTCTTATCAGAGTGTATAAATTAAGAGTATCCTGCAACAGATATAGTTAAACAAGAATAAATAAGAAAGCCCTTCTGATAGATTCAGAAGGGCTTTTTCTTTTACTCTGGATAATGAATTTACTCAATTGAATAAGTAGAAAGTCCTATAAGTCAGTAAGTGGTTGCTGGGCTTATCGACAGCTGCATTGATGGCTCTATTCCCACTCAATCGTCGCTGGCGGCTTGCCGGAAATATCATAGACCACGCGGT
>CAKKRO010000062.1 GCA_919902625.1 Nitrosomonadaceae bacterium | reverse complement strand
TCTAAATCAAATTAAATTTGATAGGGTTATCACTTTTTAAATTTTTGGGTTATTTCATTCTTCTGGATTGTTCTTGTTTGACGATATAGCGCTGTATCAGTGCTTCCGTTTTTGCGGGCAGATCTATAAATTCACATCCGGCGCGTTGACAGGTGCCGCCATTACGCAATGTCATCGCATGTGTGTTTTTTACTTTGATCGTTGTATTGATAATGCCGATCTCAGGAAGAGTTAATTGGCAATTGGTATAAACAGTTCCCGGTTCAAGACTGACCGCAGTATGTTGATCGATGACGCCAATACCGCCACAACTGATGTCAAGCAAGGTTACTTCGATTTTTTTAGGTTTGTCTTCTATGGTGACCGGAATGATGCATTTCATGGGTTTGGTAATAGGCGTGGAGATACGAAAATTATCTCGTCTTTGGATGCGTAGTAAAGATTCCGGGATATTGACCACAAAGGCATTCTTGCCTTCGAGTTCTGTTTTTCTGACTTGATTGCAGACAAATTCTATTTTGACTCTGTTTTGCGTGGTGACAAATATCAATTCCTTAGACTGCAACACTTGCTGGCTTATTTTTTCATTGGTGCCATAGTCTATGATCATTTCCTTTTTGTCGGCGTCTATGGTGAGAATGGATGTTAGGGTAAAGTTATTCCCGTGACCCAGATATAGCGTGATTAGTGAGTTTGCCTGCATAACCCCGCGAAGAATAAAAAGAATATCAACCGCCGAATAAACACGAAAATCTTCATCGTTTTCCTTTTCGGAAAGTTGAGTAGGTTCCAATACTGCAGATGTTTCGATTTCTTGATCAGATCCTTGCATTATTAATGGCTCTCCAGAGTTTTTAGTGTAATTCCTGCGTCAGGATTATTTAAAATTACGGGGTTTGCTTTACCTTGCTCCAGGCGGTAAAGCCATGCTAATAATTCAGCAACGGCAACATAAAGTTGCGGCGGAATGCGATCATCGAGATTTACCTGCATCAATAAGGCGACCAACTCACGGGATTCATGCACATAAATACCGGCTTCTTTGGCACGGCTGATAATCTCTTGAGCAATAAGGCCGCGACCTTTAGCGACCACTTTGGGTGCAATCTGACCCTCCCGGTAAGCGAGCGCCACTGCGGTAAGATAAGATTCATTCCCTGTCATTATGCTGAACCTCTACGGATTGAACATTTAACCCGGCGGATTGCATGTCAATTGTGAGCGGTAATTGATTATTTTTCAATAGGCTGACCGTTTCTGTATGTGAAGTGTTTAGTTTGATATTAATCCCCTGAGCATTGAGTACAATGGTGGCTGTAATATCTCCCAGTTGTGGCATCGATAGCCGTAACTGTGTGCGCCACTGCGCGGCTTGGCCGGGTTTATTTTCTTGCCCTTGAGGCTGCTCATGAATATCCCATTCCATGGGTTGCCCTTGCCAGACTTCACCGCGCCAGAACAAATGTCCGGTTTCAAGCGTGGATAGCTGTTGTTGCACCAAAGGAATACTTTGCGTATGTACGGGCATCTCAGGACCCAGTGCAGCCGATGTAGCCACGGCGGTTTTGGCAGCAGCCGGATCAGCAGTCACCAGCATTAATTTGCCTTGAGGTTCCTGGCGCAAATTCTCAAGTGTATTTTCTCCATTAACCCATTGTGCTTGATGGGATTCATAGAATAATCCACTTTGAGTAATTGCTTTTTGTAATAAACCGGGTAATTCAGCGCTATTGGTTGGCGGTCCAGCCAGGATAGGTGTGGAACTGGTCAGTGATTGTGCGCTGGCGGTATGGGTTGTGGTTGTGTTGGGTGCATTTGTTGATGGTTGTTTTGAAGCCTCTTGCATCAGGACTCCCAGAAAACGGCCGGTGGTGCTGATGGTTGTATTGTTCTCTCCGGTTTGCGTTGCGGTTGCCGCCGCTTGTTTTAAGGTATCTTGCAACAGCACCCCCAAAGGGCGGCTGGCGGCGCTGGTTGTTGTATTATTTTCTTTGGCGTTTAATGGAAGTTCATTCAGGACCAGAAACTTTAGTTTTGGTTCATGAGATATGAAAACCAGTTCCAGTTGATTGCCAGGCTGAAAATTCTCTGGCAGGCGCATTTGCAGCAGCTTGCCGGCCACTAAAACCCGTGAATTACCATTGAGCAAACGCGCTTCAATGAGCGCCTG
>CAKKRO010000061.1 GCA_919902625.1 Nitrosomonadaceae bacterium | reverse complement strand
TTTCTTTACAAAACTCATGATGACAAACATCTTATTCACCTATTGTGTTTATATTGCATCAATGCCGGGGTGGAAATGTGTTCCAGATTACAATAAAACCTGCACTTAGGCGGGCTTTTTTACATTCGATTATTCCTTCAGAGCTTCATCAAACACTGCTTAAATGGGATATCCCCCGGATCCGGCAATTTTTTGGAGTGTGCTAAGCACTTTTGGCCCAGCTTGAGAGGAAAATATTTTGCGGGTGGTGGTAGACACGAAATGTCACCCTATCCTGATGTTTTGGAGAGTTTTGTGATACGCCAAAGGTTGTTTATTAGCGGGCCAACCTGATTGGTTTGATGTCCATGATTGAGCATGGGCGCCTATAAAGCGGATATACACTACGCTATAGGCATAGTTAATCCATACCACCCGCCAGCCTTAAGTCATACTATACCCAGCTAATAATCGTGTTTATTGCGCTACCCCACAAGGTTGACGCAGCATTTTTCTGACTGCATCGGCATGCATTTCCTCTTCAACGATCAGACTTCGTGCGTATTCCTCCAGCATGACCGACTTGCCCTGAGCCAATTCCAGCAATTGATAATAGGCCTTCAGTGCTTCGTTTTCATGGGCAAGGGACTGCCGGAGAATATCACCAACCGGAATCGAACAAATCGAGTTGGTATCGTGCTGATGCGTTTCCAGCAATGGACCGATGGCAAGCGAGGGGTGTCCTTCCAATAGGGTAACCAGTTCACCTGCCTTCCGGGCATGCAGCAATCCTTCCTCGGCTTGTTTGTTCAGCCACTCCACAATGGGGATGCGGTTATAACCGTATACCATTAAGGCGTAGTGTGTATAACGCACCACGCCAGCAAGCTCGAGTTCCATGATCTGATTCAGTAATGCCACCGCTTTATCTTTATCCAGGCTCATGTGATTCTCCTTTCAGCTTTGTTAATAAGCTACAGTGAGACAGTTGTCTTGCATTTACAATTTATCTGCATGGCTGCTGAGATATTCTGCGACGCCTTCAGGGCTGGCTTTCATACCGGGTTCCCCTTTTTTCCAGCCAGCCGGGCAGAGTTCACCTTGTTCTTCAAAGAATCGCAACGCATCCACCATCCGCAGCATCTCGTCGACATCGCGCCCAAGCGGCAGATCATTGACTACCTGGTGACGCACGATACCTTTTTTGTCGATCAAGAAAGATCCTCGTAGCGCAACATGATTAGGATGGCTAA
>CAKKRO010000060.1 GCA_919902625.1 Nitrosomonadaceae bacterium | reverse complement strand
GCTTTACTTTCGCCAGCTTGGCATCACATGGCCGGGATATCAAATTCGACATGCAACGCTGTGAAGGTTACAGAAATTTTTGTAATAAGCTATGGAATGCAACCCGTTATGTGTTGATGAATTGTGAAGGGAAAGATACCGGATTGGATGATGCGCTGCCATTGACTTATACCGATGCGGATCAATGGATCATTAGCCGTTTGCAGCAAGCGGAGCATGCGATTGAACAGGCATTTGCCCATTACCGTTTTGATCTGGTGGCACGCGAAATCTACGAATTGGTATGGGATGAATACTGTGACTGGTACGTCGAGTTTGCTAAAGTGCAGTTAAATAGTCATCAGGATTCAGTGCAACGGGCCACACGCCGCACCCTGGTACGTGTATTGGAAACCATGCTAAGACTGGCCCATCCGGTGATTCCATTCATTACCGAGGAACTCTGGCAGAAAGTTGCGCCGCTTGCCGGTAAAGATGGGGCAAGTCTCATGCGCCAACCGTATCCGAAAGCCGACGGAACCAAGACAGATGAAAAAGCCATGCAACATATCGTTTTACTTAAAGATATGGTTAATGCCTGCCGTACACTGCGGAGTGAAATGAACTTGTCCCCGGCAGTAAAAGTGCCGTTGCTGGCAACAGGCAATCAGCAGATCCTGACCGGATTCTCTCCTTACTTGATGGCATTGGCAAAGTTATCAGAGGTTGATTCTAAGCCAGATGAACTACCCAATGTCGATGCGCCGGTTTCTATCGTGGGTGAATTCAGGTTAATGCTGAAGATTGAAATTGACGTGAAGGTTGAACGGGAGCGCTTGACGAAAGAAATTGCGCGTATTGAAGTGGAAGTAACCAAAGCAAAGACAAAACTGACCAATCCCAGTTTTGTTGAACGCGCACCAGCAAATGTAGTGGCGCAGGAAGAAGAACGATTGACAACATTTAATGCCAGGCTGGATAAATTGAAAGAGCAATTGAACAAGCTGGGATAATCACTTTGTTTTATTGTGAAAAGACTAATTACCGGATTGATCAGAATTTTTTGAGTGATACCTGCTGTATAAAGGAATTATTTGTAGTAGTCGCGACCTGAGCTGACAGTTATTGGATTTGACGAAATGACTGTCAGACCAAGTCTGAACTAATATGTCTGATTATAGGTAGATCGCACTATCATGAATGCACGATCATCCGGTAGAGTTCATCTTTATGTAAAAGCCGTTTCTTTTTCAACGCTTCCAGATATTCA
>CAKKRO010000059.1 GCA_919902625.1 Nitrosomonadaceae bacterium | reverse complement strand
CGATGGGCAATGACCAGTGTTGTTCGATTAAGCATCAGACGTTTGAGCGCCTGTTGCACCCAGAATTCACTCTGCGCATCCAACGCGCTGGTAGCCTCATCCAGCAGAAGAATCGGCGCATCGGCTAACAGAGCTCGGGCGATGGCCAGCCGTTGTTTCTGGCCGCCGGACAGTCCCAGTCCTGAATCCCCCAACAATGTTTGATAACCCTGCGGCAGCTTGCAGATAAAATCGTGCGCGTAGGCTGCATCGGCAGCAGCCTCCACTTCGGCATCGGTGGCATCGGGGCGTGCATAGCGCAGATTGTCGCTGATCGTGCCATAAAATAACGCCGGGTTTTGCGACACCAAGGCAAAGCAGCGGCGCAAAGCAAAGGTATCCAGGCGCCGGATATCAAACCCTTCCAGCTTGATACCACCGGATTGGCTGTCAAAGAAACGCAGCAGCAGGTCAAACAGTGTTGATTTTCCCGCACCGGAAGGGCCTACCAGCGCCAGCGTCTCTCCCGCCTGGATGTGAAGGGTTAGATGATCAATAGCAAGCACCTCGGGGCGGGAAGGGTAGGCAAAACACAATTGGTCAATGCCGATATTTCCAGATACTTTCGGCAATGGATGGGGTCTCTCAGGCGATTGAATCAGATTAGGGGCCTGTAATAATTCCATCGTCCGTCCGGCTGCCCCGGCAGCGCGCTGTAACTCGCCGATCACTTCCGAAATAGAGGCGACAGCGGAACCCACAATGACGCTATAGAAAACGAAAGCAGCCAGTTCGCCCCCGCTGATACGGCCTTCGATCACATCGATGCCACCCACCCACAGCATCAAACCCACGGCACCCAGCACCAGCAGGATGACGATAGTGACAAGCAAGGCGCGTTGCAGTGTGCGCTGCTTGGCGACGGCAAAAGCCTCTTCGACGTGATCGTGAAATTTGCGCTGGTCGATGGATTGGTGATTATAGGCTTGCACCGTTTTAATCTGCCCGAGCACCTCACCTACATAAGCGCCGACCGCAGCCACTTTGTCCTGGCTTTGGCGCGATAAATGGCGCACCCGGCGGCCAAATATCAAAATGGGAATCACCACCAGCGGCACGCAAATCATCACCAGCGCGGTCAGTTTCGCATTGGTGATGAATAACCAGATAATGCCGCCGATCATCATGATCAAATTACGCAATGCGAATGATACGGAGGACCCGATCACGGTTTGCAGTAATGTCATATCGGCGGTCAGGCGCGACTGTATTTCGAGACTGCGGTTTTCCTCAAAAAAACCTGGATGCAGATGAATGAGATGGTTGAATACCTTGCGGCGGATATCCGCAATCACCCGTTCACCTAACCAGGTGACCCAGTAGTAGCGGGTGAAGGTACCGGCAGCCAACGCAATCACCAATAGTAAAAAGATCACGACATATTGACTCAACAGTTCTTTGGATTGGGTGGCAAACCCCTGGTCAATGAGCAAGCGGATTCCCTGTCCGATCGACAAGGTAATCGCCGCCGTAAAGAATAAAGCCAGCAAACTGTAGATGACCTGGCGTTGATAGGGCGCGATAAACTGTATCGCTTTTTTTAAGGCTTGCCAGCGGGTTTGAGTTTTATGGGGATAATCGGTCATGAAGGGTTAATCAAATTGAGAAAGAGAACTTGAACCACTCAACCTTGAAGGGCCGGTAATGATGGGCCAATTTCTCCGGTTTCTGCAAGACCGGTATCTGCTTGCGTTCGGCGCAATAAGAATTGCGCTTTGCCTTGTTCAAGCCACTTCAAATTTGATGGGTTCTAAATCATCGGTGTTTACCGTCTGCCGCGCTTTCCACAAATCATAATGGTTCTGCAGCAAAAGCCAGCTTTCCGGGGATCTGCCAAGCACCTTGGAAAGCCGGATAGCCATTTCAGGTGAAACATCGGAAACACCGTTGATTAAGCGATTAAAGGTGCTAAAGGCCACGCCCAAACGCTTGGCAATCTGATTGCCGGAAATATCATCAAACGGATCAATGTACGTTCTTTTGATCAACTCGCCGGGGTGCGGCGGGTTATATGGCTGGATAGCCATCAGTGATAATCCTCATAGTTCACAACGGTTGCATCACGTCTTCAAAACGGAAAATAATTCGCCAGTTTTTGCTTACATCTATGGCCCAATGTCCTTCCAGTTCATCTTTCAGTTGATGGAGCCGATAGATAGCCTGAGATGTCCATATATCTGTGAATTCAAATGCGTAGGTTGGACTGAGAAACGAAGCCCAACGCAATTAAGCTTCATGTATCTAAATGTTGGGCATCTCTTCGCTCAGCCCAACCTACGTGCTG
>CAKKRO010000058.1 GCA_919902625.1 Nitrosomonadaceae bacterium | reverse complement strand
CCAAGCGTGCAAGTTCGATTCATATTAAAATCGCGCTTCTGTTAAATTCTGAATCGAAACCATGCATCCAATGCTATCCATCGCGGTGAAAGCCGCGCGCCGTGCCGGCAGTATCATTAATCAGGCATCACGAAATCTGGATTTGCTCACTGTGTCGAAAAAATCGCACAGTGATTATGTGAGCGAAGTGGATGGTGCGGCTGAAGATGCCATTATCAAGATCTTGTTAACGGCTTATCCCGATCATGCGATTCTGGCGGAAGAAAGTGGACGTCAGGGTGATCACAAGAAATCAGAATATCAGTGGATCATTGATCCGCTGGATGGAACGACCAATTTCCTGCACGGTTTTCCCAAGTATTCCGTTTCCATTGCATTAAAGCATAAGGGTGTGCTGACTTATGCGGTGGTTTATGATCCCACCAGTAATGAATTATTTGCAGCCAGCCGTGGCGGCGGCGCCTACCTGAATGATCACCGGATTCGTGTCAGCAAACGCACCCGGCTTGAGGATTGCCTGATTGGCACGGGTTTTCCGTTTCGTGATTTGACGCATATGGACGCTTACTTTGCCATGTTCAAGGATATCGTGCCGCGCACTGCGGGGATCCGGCGGCCGGGTTCAGCGGCTTTGGATCTGGCTTATGTGGCGGCAGGGCGCTATGACGGTTTCTGGGAAATTGGCCTGGCGCCGTGGGATATGGCGGCGGGTTGTTTGCTGATTACCGAAGCAGGCGGGCTGGTGGGTGATCTGGAAGGCAATGAGACCCAATTGGAAAGCGGACAAATTATTGCGGGAAATCCCAAGATATTCGGCCAGTTGCTGCAGGTGATTGCGCCGCATCTCACGCCTGCATTGATCGAAGTGCAGCAGGCTGCCAAATCTTCCTGATATCAACAGTCAGCCTGAATTCAGTGATCGGATGCCTCGGGTTCTTCATCAAAAGGTAAGTCCTGATTCTTTTCGTTGGATTCAATCAACGATTTCATCTCTTCCAGCGGCGGGAGTTCTTCCAGTGAGCGCAGATTCAGATCGTCCAGGAAATGCGGCGTGGTGGCAAACAGGGCGGGCTTTCCAGGCACGTTACGATGTCCGACCGCATCAATCCAGCCGCGTGCAGTGAGTGTCTTGAGCACCGAGCCGGATACGCTGACGCCGCGTATTTCTTCAATATCCCCGCGTGTTACAGGCTGGCGATAGGCAATGATGGCGAGCGTTTCCAGCACCGCGCGTGAATAACGCGGCGTTTTTTGCGGCGTCAGCCGGTCCAGATAGGGTTGTATGTCCGCTCGGGTCTGGAAACGCCAGCCGCTGGCGACTGTCACCAGTTCAACGCCGCTGTCAGTCCATTGTTCACGGATTTCTTCCAGTAATTTCGTCAGCACCGCAGCACTCAACTCATGATTGAATAATTTCCGTAATTCAGCGATGGGCAAAGGTTCCTGGGCGGTCAGCAATGCCGCTTCCAGAATCCGTCTTGTTTTTGCAGGATTGAGCGAATCCAGTGATTCAGACTGATTAAGTGGCGTCAATGGATCGGACATAAATCATTCCAAAGTCTGGGGATTGAGAAATTTCTATCAGCAATTCCTTGGCCAGTTCCAGGATGGCCAGAAAAGTGACCACGACTTCAGCAACCGTGGCGGTGGGGCTGAATAAATCATGGAACTCCGCTTGCTCACGTCCGCGCAGATCGCGCAACACCTGGCTCATATAAGCCCGCACCGAAAGGATTTCACGCTTCACCTGATGATGGCGATTGACTTTGGCGCGTGTCAAAATGGTGACCCAGGCATGACGCAAATCATCCAGGCTGATATTGGGCAATCGCTCGACCGCCTGTTGTTCGATCCATACCTGAATGATGGTAAAGTCACGTTCAGCCTGGGGCAATTCATTGAGGCGTAATGCGGCTTTTTTCATTTGCTCGTATTCCAGCAAGCGCCGCACCAGCTCAGCGCGCGGATCATGTTCTTCTTCTGTGTCTATCTTTGGGTTGGGTAGCAGCATGCGTGATTTGATTTCAATCAGCAATGCGGTCATGAGCAGATATTCAGCGGCTAATTCCAGTTGGTCAACGCGCATCAGGGCAACGTAGGCCATGTATTGTTTGGTGAGTTCCGCCATCGGAATATCCAGAATTTCCAGATTATGCTTGCGGATGAGATACAACAGTAAGTCCAGCGGGCCTTGAAAGGTATCCAGAAAAACTTCCAGCGCATCCGGCGGGATATACAAATCCTGCGGGATTTCCATCAAGGGTTCGCCGCAGATTCTGGCTACCGGGTGTATATCAACAGAGTCAATCACTGAGTTCACTGTTTTATGTTGCTCATTGAATGATGGGTTTGGTTGCCCGGCTGCAAAGTGGTCTTTCAGGAATAACTGAGTCCCATGGCTTCGCGGATGTCGCGCATGGTCTCTTCCGCCAGCTTGTTGGCTTTCTCGCAACCGTCCGCAATGATGTTGCGGACCAGGGTAGGGTCTTCTTCATACTTTCTGATACGTTCAACCATCGGCGCTTGTTCAGCCAGGATCGCGTCAATGACGGGTGATTTGCATTCCAGGCAGCCAATTCCTGCAGTTGTGCAACCCCATTGCACCCATTCGCGGGTTTTTTCATCGGAATAGACCAGATGGAATTGCCATACCGGGCATTTGGCAGGATCGCCAGGGTCGCTACGCCGGACTCGCGCCGGATCCGTGGGCATGGTGCGGACTTTTTTGCGGATACTTTCGGGATCTTCCCGCAGGCTGATGGTGTTGTGATAGGATTTGGACATTTTCTGACCATCCAGTCCGGGCATTCTGGAGGCTTCGGTGAGCAAGGTTTCAGGCTCGGTCAGTATCATCTTGCCGCCGCCTTCGAGATAACCAAATAATCGCTCCCGGTCACCCAGGCTGAGGTTCTGTTGCTCGTTCAGTAACGATCTGGCTTCTTCCAGTGCGTGCTCATCGCCTTGTTCCTGATAAAGATTCCTTAGCTCCGTATACAGTTTTGATTTCTTTGAACCCAGTTTCTTGATGGCTGATTCGGCTTTTTCTTCAAAACCGGCTTCCTTGCCATAGATATGATTGAAGCGGCGGGAAATTTCACGCGTAAATTCCAGATGCGGCGCTTGATCCTCACCGACGGGAACCCGATTGGCGCGATAGATCAGAATATCCGCGCTTTGCAGCAGCGGATAACCGAGAAAACCATAGGTGCTGAGATCTTTTTCGGACAGCTTTTCCTGCTGATCCTTATAAGTGGGCACGCGCTCCAGCCAGCCGAGGGGCGTCATCATTGACAGCAATAAATACAGTTCCGCATGGGCCGGTACTTTGGATTGGATGAATAAAATGGCCTGCGATGGGTCAACGCCCGCAGCCAGCCAGTCAATCACCATATCCCAAACATTCTGTTCGATAATTTCCGGAGTGTCGTAATGGGTTGTCAATGCATGCCAATCCGCGACAAAAAACAGGCATTCATATTGTTGCTGCAACTTCACCCAATTTTTTAATACGCCATGATAGTGCCCTAAATGCAGGCTGCCGGTAGGGCGCATACCTGATAAAACGCGATCAGCAAACATGTTGATATCCTAAATTTAAAACGTTGTTAGATGTATAACCCAAAAATTGACACGATGATTAATTTGGCCCACATGATAACCGGTCCAATCACAGCACCCAACACACCACTGAATAACAATACCAGCAATATCATAAAGCCGTAAGGCTCAATCCGGGAAAACCGGTAAGCCATGCGGTGCGGCAGCAAACTGACGGCCATGCGGCCGCCATCCAGAGGCGGCAACGGTAACAGGTTAAGCACCATCAGAATCACATTGATTTCGATACCCGCGATTCCCATCAGCGCCAGCGGTTTTGCAAAACTGCTCTCGGGCATGATAATGGCCAGTTTGATCATCAAAGCCCAAAAAAGCGCCATGACCAGATTGGCGCCGGGGCCAGCCGCCGC
>CAKKRO010000057.1 GCA_919902625.1 Nitrosomonadaceae bacterium | reverse complement strand
TTTTCCTTGCCGGTGTTGCGCGTGATCAGCGACAGGTTCAGGGTGTCGCCGATGACGATTTCCTGCCGCAGGCTGAACGAATGCGCCCAGATGGCTTGCGTTTCCGGCGTATCGTCCAGTCCAACGGTGACTTTGATATCGCCATTACTCAACGCTTCGGTGGCTACCACATTCCAGCCTCGGTTGCGCACGAAACCGTGACCGGGGCGGCCTTTGCCTTCCGGGTCGGCGCCGAACCACGGCCAGCAAACCGGCGCGCCGCCTTTGATCGCTTTGCCGTCCTGGTAATACGCTTTCTCGCTTAAAAACATCACGTCGTCCGCTTCGCCAGCCGGTTGATACGACAGCACTTGCCCGGCATGCAGCGAGATCAGCGCTTTGGCTTTGGCGGTTTTAACCTGAATCATCGGCAATCCGCCTTTACCTGCGATAAATTCGAGTTGCCCGTTGAGTTTGTATTTTGCATTGAGTTGTTCGATGGTCATGATTTTCCTTATTTAATTGTTGGTAAATTTGTTTAAATTATTCTTTGATGGGTGTCACGCGGCTGGCTGCCAGTTTAGCACGGCTCCGCGCTTCATCCGTATCCGCGCCATTGGCCAAGGCAACTCCCATGCGGCGGCGCTTGAACGATTCAGGCTTGCCGAACAGGCGCAAATCGCTTTGCGGCACGCTGAGGGCTTCGGCGATACCGGCAAATGCAATGCCCTTGGCTTCGAGTTGTCCGTAAATCACCGCGCTGGCGCCCGGTGCATGCAAGGAGATATCCACCGGCAATCCCAGTATGGCGCGGGCATGCAAATCAAATTCACTTTGTCTCTGGCTGCACATCGTCACCATACCGGTATCATGCGGCCGTGGACTGACCTCGCTGAACCAGACTTCGTCACCTTTGATAAATAACTCCACGCCAAAGATACCCAAGCCGCCCAGATTACCGGTTATTTTCCGCGCAATTTCACGTGAGCGTTCCAGCGCCACTGGTGACATGACTTGCGGCTGCCAGCTTTCCACGTAATCCCCGTGCACCTGCACATGCCCGATCGGCTCACAGAAATACGTGCCCACTTCACCGTTTACATCCAGTGCACGCACCGTCAGTTGCGTAATTTCATAATCAAAATGAATCACGCCTTCAACAATCACGCGTCCCTGATTCACGCGACTGCCGCTTGCAGCATAATTCCATCCCGCCTCAACTTCACCGGCATTTTCTATTCGTGACTGTCCTTTGCCCGAGGAAGACATCACCGGTTTTACGATACAGGGATATCCTATTCCGCCGTCAATCGCGGAGCGCAATTCGTCCAGGCTGTTGGCAAATGCATAAGGCGATGTGGGCATGCCTAACGTTTCGGCTGCCAGACAGCGAATTCCCTCGCGATTCATGGTTAGTCTAGCGGCGCGCGCCGTTGGTATTACTGTCGCCAATCCCATCTGTTCAATCTCAACCAGCATATCGGTGGCGATGGCTTCAATTTCCGGAACGATGATATCGGGGCGTTCCTGTTCAATCAGCGCACGCAGCACCTGACCGTCCGCCATATTAATCACATGCGCACGATGCGCCACCTGATGTCCCGGCGCATTGGCATAGCGGTCTACCGCAATGGTTTCCACGCCCAGGCGTTGCAAAGCGATAACGACTTCCTTGCCCAGCTCACCACTCCCCAGCAGCATCACTTTTGTTGCGGATGGACTCAGCGGTGTACCGATTACGGAGTGTTTATTCATTGTGTGTTATCCCAAGTAATTATTCTTTTTTCGTCCTGCTGCTGTAATGCCCATTGCACATGTTCACGCACCATTGCAGACGCATCGTTCAGGCGGGCTTGCAATGCCTTGACTATTTCAATCGAGTAAGGCGCGTTACCCAAACCAACGGCGATATTGCGCTGCCATTGTTGATAACCA
>CAKKRO010000056.1 GCA_919902625.1 Nitrosomonadaceae bacterium | reverse complement strand
GCCCGTTTGACGCATTCCGGCTATCGCGTCATCATCGCCACCAATCAATCGGGGATCGGGCGCGGGTTACTCGATATGGCCACTTACAATGCCATTAATGACAAAATGTACAAAGCGGTCAATCAAGCAGGCGGGCGTATTGATGCTATATTCTTTTGCCCGCACAGCAGTACGGATAAATGTTCCTGCCGCAAACCGGCAACGGGCTTGTTTGATGAAATTATGCAGCGGTATGGCGTTAATTTAACCAATGTCCCGGCAATCGGTGATTCATTAAGGGATCTGCAAGCGGCTGTCGCAGCCGGTGCAATACCCATTCTGGTGTTGACCGGCAAAGGGCAAACGACTCGTACTGAAAAAGAAATGCCCGCCCATACCCAGATTTTCGAGAATCTGGCCATGGCCGTTGATGCTCTGGTTGCGCAAGCATGATACTGGCCATTTTACGTTCAACACTGTATATGCTGCTGCAAGTCATCATTACGCCGCCTTATGCATTGATCACACTGGCTTGTTTCCCCTTATCGCCGCATCATCGTTACCGCGTCACTTCCAGTTGGACATTGATCATGTTGTTTCTGCTGCGCAACGTATGCGGCATCCGCTATCGAATCATTGGCGCAGAAAATATCCCGGAAACCCCAAGCATCGTGCTCTCCAAGCATCAATCGGCATGGGAGACGCTGGCGTTCCAGAAAATTTTTCCGCCGCAGGTGTGGGTGCTGAAAAAGGAATTACTGCGCATCCCGTTTTTTGGCTGGGGGCTTGCCATGACCAGCCCGATTGCCATTGACAGAAAATCAGGCAAAAAAGCCCTGGAGCAGATCGTTGAACAAGGCAAAGATCGTTTGCAGCAAGGATTCTGGATCGTCGTGTTTCCTGAGGGCACACGCATCCCACCGGGACAACGAGGCAAATACCGGATCGGCGGCGCATGGCTGGCCGCCCACACGAATGTGCCCGTGGTACCTGTGGCGCATAATGCAGGTGAGTTCTGGGGCCGGAATTCTTTCGTTAAATCACCCGGCACCATCACCGTCAGTATCGGTAAACCCATCGACCCCACAGGCATGGAAGCGAGTGAATTGAATGCTCAAGTGGAAGCCTGGATTGAAGCGGAAATGTTGCGTATCAGCCAGCAAAACCATCAAGAAACTTAAAAGTGCTGACTCAAACCATTTTAAATGGCCAGGAAATCACTTACACACTGAAGCATTGTAAGCGTAAATCCATTGGTTTAAAAATCGACAATCATGGCTTGAGCATCAGTGTCCCGTTACAAACCTCTCTACCCAATGTTGAAACTATCCTGCAGGAAAAAGCGGACTGGATCACCAAAAAACTTGAGCATTGGAGAAACAAGAAAAATCTCGTATTAACCTGGACGCATGATGCTGTCTATCCCTTATTCGGTGAGCCCTGGCAGATCACCATGAGCGCATCGGGCGAACTGCAAATGACCCGGCAATCCGGTCAAGAAGCAGATTATGAATCGGGGTCGAAGCGATTAATGCCGGAATTAGCTCCCCGGCAAATAGAGCAATTTGTGATGGCCTGGTATCACCAACAAGCCATCACCTGCTTCAAGCAGCGTATCACCGTATATGCCCAGAAACTCAATGTACGGCACCCCCCATTTCACCTGTCACGCGCAAAAACCCGCTGGGGCAGCTGTAACAGTCACGGCATTATTCACCTGAACTGGCGCTTGATCCAGATGCCGCTGCATCTGGTGGATTACGTCGTAGCGCATGAGTTGTCGCACTTGATTGAAATGAATCACTCGTCCACATTCTGGAAACAGGTGGAAAGTGTTTACCCCAATTATTGGATGGCTCGGAAAGAGCTCAAGGAATATGGTTGACAGGTGGTTTACTGGCACAAACCGGGGCAAGCCTTACATTCATGCGGGGCCACGCAAAAACGCGCCGCCCTTTAACTTCACCGTTAAGCAACAACTTATAGGAGAACACTATGCCAAAGACAATTGCATTGGTAACGATTCATGGAATGGGTGACACGGATAGAGACTACTACACCGAGTTCTATGACGAAATCAAGAAATCCCTTGGAAAAGCCGCTTGGGATAAAGTCATTTTCAAAAATCTCTATTACCAGGACATACTCCAAGGTAATCAAGAAGCCATCTTCAATCGAATGCGCGATCAGATCGATTGGATGAAGCTTAGGAAATTTTTAATGTATGGTTTTTCGGATGCAGCAAGTCTTGAATATAGGAAAGATGCCATCGATAGCCCGTATTTTCTTGCCCAGAAAATGATCATGCAGAGCATGGATGAAATATTTGATGAATCTGAAGAAAAGGAAATACCGGTAATCGCTCTTGCTCAATCCCTCGGCTGTCAGGTTATGTCGAGTTACATTTGGGATGCAGAGCCTGGCCGCAAGGTGTCAAATGGAATATGGAGTGTGCCGCGAAACGACGGGGTTGCTGATGGTTCGCCCAAAGACAACTTTCGGAGGATGCGGAGCCTCCAACGTCTCTACACCACTGGCTGCAATATTCCAATATTTGTGTCTGGTCACAAGAAAATCGAGGCTATAAACCCACCAGTTCCATCATTCAAGTGGCACAATTTCTTCGACGAAGACGATGTTCTCGGATGGCCCCTTAGACCATTGAGCCCATCCTATGACAAGCTTGTCGAAGATATTTCAATCAATGCAGGGGGTGGTGTAATTGGGACCCTTGTTAAATCATGGAATCCGTTTAGCCACAATCAGTACTGGACCGACAGTGAAGTTGTCAGCCATATCTCCGCAGCCATTAAACAACTTGCCTGACATTAATGGAATACTTGTTGTCATCATAGCGTTACGCAGGCGCCTCAATAAGAAAGAATCCAATAGCACAGCTCGTTTAGATGAATCTGCCGTGCCAGGAATGATATGATCTGGCCATAAAATCAACCGTTGGAGGAATCATGCACAAACCAGAGCCCGGGTCCGGTTTAAATTTTAACCTGATCATGCCCGTTGCATTACTGCTGGTTTTATTACTCATCCCTTTCTCGATCAATTCCTTTATGCATTTTGTTTCGGCTAAAAGGCCGTTGAATCCGCTGATTATGAAAATACCGATTGACAGTGCAGCCATCACGATTCCGTCAACGGTAAAACAATATGAAGATTTTGAAGTGGTTTTAAACCTGGAAACAAAACAGTTTTCCAAGTATCTGAATGAGATTGTTTCGACGGCATCGGAAGGTACCGCGATACAAGGCATTGCTGGAAGGGTATCACCCCATATGAGGGCGGAAATTGCGGGCGAAGGCTTTAGCATTGACAAGCAGGGACCGCAAGAACAGTTATCGATTCATAACGGTACCACGCGCTGGACGTGGCGTGTTATACCGGAGTCATCGGGAGCTCAAGTATTAAAATTTCAACTGTACTTGTTAACGCATCACAATGCACAAAATAGCACGAAAATTATTGATCTCGCCGAGGCAAATTTTTCTGTCCAGGCAAACCTGCCGGAATGGTTTAAACGTCATTGGCTCTGGATTGCTTCACTATTGCTGGTACCGATGGCTGTAATTTTTGGATTGCGGCGCCGGTATGCGCGATAGCCTCCATTTTCTCTGTTTGAGTTCATCTTCCGGAAACAATGATTGCTGGTAATTTTTACTGACTTCTTATCAGGTGGCTTGAAAAAAAACTAAAAACCCTTATATCGGTTACTGTAAGTCTGTTAACTGTAAAAACGCCGCATGAAAAGTTTAGCGATATCAGATTGAATGAGGCGTTGATCGTGTCAATACACAATGTGCTTTTAATCGATAGGGAGAAATTTATTATGGCTATTACACGTTATGAACCTTGGGGTTTATTGAGTCAGTTGCAAAGAGAATTAGAGCGGGGCGCTGCCGAAGGTTCTACAGCCACTGCGGAATGGGCGCCTGCGGTTGATATTAAAGAAGAGACTGACAAATTTGTCATCCATGCAGATATCCCGGGTGTTAAACCGGAAGAAATAGATATCAGCATGGAAGATGGTGTGCTGACCATTCGAGGCGAAAAGAAATCGGAAGCCAAAACTGAGAAAGAAGGCTATAAGCGTGTTGAGCGCACCTACGGTTCTTTCTATAGACGCTTTAGCCTGCCGGATACCGCCAATGCTGATGCAATTTCCGCGTCCTCAAAACACGGCGTGCTGGAAGTTGTGATACCCAAGCGGGAAGCCGTGCAACCAAAGAAAATCAATGTAACAGCGGTGCAATAATTAATCGGCTTCTAACCGCCTGTAAAAAATAATCAGCTAAAATGGAGCCAGTCGGCTCCATTTTATGCAGTCTTACTTTGCCAAGCCGGGCAAAGCATGACAGAATCACCCCCTGTTTTCTTGAAGACCTTGATTAATCCCGAATAAACCGGCAGTTCCCTAAATTAAACTTCCCTGATGCCTCTAATTACGCTGGAAAACGCTTGTTTAGCCTTTGGCCATCATGCTTTGCTGGATCATGTCAGTTTACAACTTGATCCGGGTGAACGTGTTGGTTTGATTGGCAGGAATGGCGGTGGCAAATCGAGTTTGCTGCGCGCTTTGTCCGGTGAAATTAAACTGGACGATGGCAAGCTTTGGCGCGCTCCCAATTTAAAACTGGCTTATGTGTCACAAGAGCCCATACTGAATCCTGTCAGCACTGTTTATCAGGAAGTTGCAAATGGCCTGGGCAATATCAGTCAGATATTGCTGGACTATCATGCGATCTCGCATGCTTTAAGTGAAAATGCAGACAATACGGATGAGCTGCTCATTCGCCTGCAAGATCTGCAAGGCGCACTGGAAGTTCAGGATGGATGGAGCATACAAGCAAAAATAGAAACAGTGATTGATAAACTGAATCTGCCCGCAGATACCCTGATTGAGCACCTTTCAGGCGGATTAAAGAAAAGAGTGGCGCTGGCGCGTGCTTTGGTGATATCCCCCGATGTTTTATTGCTGGATGAACCCACTAATCATCTTGATTTCTCTTCGATTGAATGGTTGGAAGGATTACTTCAGGATTTTCCTGGCAGCGTCTTGTTAATCACGCATGACCGGCGCTTTCTGGATAATGTGGCGACCAGAATTATCGAGTTGGACCGTGGAAATCTGGAAAGTTTCTCTGGCAAATTTACAGATTATCAACACAAAAAAGCAGAAATGCTGGAAGTTGAAGCTGTCCACAATCAGAAATTTGATAAAGTCCTGGCGCAGGAAGAAGTCTGGATACGTAAAGGAATTCAAGCACGACGTACCCGTAATGAAGGCAGAGTCCGGCAATTGGAAGCCTTGCGGTTAGAACGCGCAGCCAGACGAGAAAAAGTGGGTAAAGCGAATATCAGCGTAGACACCGGGGAGCGCTCGGGTAAATTAGTTGCTGAACTGGAGCATGTCAGTAAAAGCTATGGCGACAAAATTATTATCAAAGATTTTTCCTGTCGCATTATGCGGGGCGACCGGGTAGGGCTATTAGGGCCCAATGGCGCTGGGAAATCCACATTATTGAAACTGATTCTGGGCGAGCTACAACCGGATTCCGGCAAGATTCAACAAGGCACCAAGCTATCGGTCGCTTATTTTGATCAGATGCGCGAACAGCTAAATGAAGAAATGATTCTGACGGATACGATCAGCCAGGGTTCCGAATTTGTGGAGATTAATGGTAAGCGTAAGCATGTCATCAGTTATCTGGAAGATTTTCTGTTCCCGCCCCAACGCGCCCGCTCTCCGGTCAAATCGCTTTCAGGAGGTGAACGTAACCGTTTGCTGCTGGCACGTTTATTTACCCGGCCCGCCAATGTTCTGGTGTTAGACGAGCCCACCAATGATCTGGATATTGAAACGCTCGAGCTACTGGAAGCCCTGTTACAGGACTATACAGGCACATTATTTCTGGTCAGCCATGATCGCGAATTTCTGGATAATGTCGTCACACAAGTAATTGCATTTGAAGGAAATGGAAATTTGTGTGAATATATTGGTGGTTATGAAGATTGGATACGTGCAAAACAGTTTGAAGATAATATCAATCAACAAAAGATATTATCGAAGCAGTCAGAAACTTCGCCAGCCAGTATTGCCAAATCACCTGGGTTTTCTCGAACCAAGAAACTGAGTTATCAGGAAGCGCGGGAACTCGAAGCGCTGCCCGGTAAAATTGATCTTTTGGAACAAGAACAAGCAAATATAACTTTGCGCTTGAATGAATCGACCATTTATCGTGATTGTCCGGACGAAGCAAAAGCCTTACAAACACGCTTTGCTACGATTGAAAAAGAACTGACAGATTGCCTTGCAAGATGGGAAGAATTGGAATCAAAATTGACCACAAAAGCGTAGAACTTGTGACAGCAATTTCCCTATAAACAACATGGACATGCTCACTATTCACACTATTCATTGACCAAATTAGACGCATCGTTTAAAGTTCAACTTTTGAGAGAAGGAGGCTTACATGAAACAAAAATCTATTATGAATTTATTACTCGCCTTGAGTATGCTTTTGGTATTTTCGGGAGTAGCTCAAGCGGCTGGAGACGCGGCTGCAGCAAAGGAGAAGCTTTCAATGTGTGAAGGTTGCCACGGTATCGCTGGTTATCGTACAGCTTTCCCTACCGCTTATCATGTCCCCAAAATTGGCGGGCAACATGCGGAATATATTGTTAAAGCATTAGAAGGCTATAAAAACGGCACACGCAGCCATCCTACCATGACAGCACTTTCTAAATCTCTATCGCAGCAAGATATCGAAGATTTCGCTGCTTACTATGCCAAAAATTAATTGAGCCATTTACGCAAGGAACGAATTATGAAGAATTATGTGATAGCCGCTTTGAGCGGTGCAGCCTTGATACTTTCCGGTCAAGTAATGGCTGCTGATATTGAAGCAGGTAAAAGTAAAGCAGCAGAAGTTTGCGCCTCATGTCATGGTGCTGATGGTAATAGTCCCGCACCCGCCTTTCCAAAGATCGGTGGACAACACAGAACTTATCTGGAAAAAGCATTAAACGATTATAAATCCGGTAGCCGGAATGACCCTATTATGGCCGGAATGACAGCAAACTTAAGCGCAGCAGATATTGAGAATTTGGCTTTTTATTATTCAAGCCAATCAGGCGGCCTGAATTCCAACAAATAAATTAATTTTTGTTTCCAAGCTTAAGCACGGGATAAAACCATCTAAAAGTGGATTTTATCCCGTTTTTATTTAATTGATTGAGTCTAACTGCCTATCCAGGCACTCAAAGTAAATGGCCGCATCAGGCGCAGATTGATTGCGCTGAGCCTGCCATATCATTTCTGCCAGACACTCCATCATTTGGTGTGCGGCAGCATGCTCACTCCCGGCGACTTCTTGCAGGCGTGCGAATCGTTCACAAATTCCGATCGGTTGATTAATAGACAACTGCTCTTTGATCGCCACATGCATGCTCATATGCAAGAAAGGATTAGTATCTCCCATCTCAGGTAAATAATCCTTATCCAGATAGCGATCGGCCTGATCAAGGATGCTATGGTACTCCGGGTGAAGCAGTATCACTTCCAGTGCAATAGTCTCAATACCGGATAATATTTCCCGCCGACGGTATTTGCTCCAGGCATCAAAAAATAATTGTCGCGCCTGTTCTCTGGATGGTTTAAACATGATGTGTGTGATCGAAGTCACATGTTCTTGTGTTCATATTCACATAGATGATTAATTTTACATATTGCACATTTCGGTTTTCTGGCTGTACAAACGTACCGGCCATGAAGAATCAGCCAGTGGTGCGCATCCAGACGAAATTCTTTGGGCACTACTTTAAGTAACTTTAATTCCACCTCCAGAACATTTTTGCCTGGTGCAATACCGGTACGATTGGCAACTCGAAAAATATGCGTATCCACTGCAATGGTGGGTTCGCCAAAAGCTGTATTCAGTACCACATTGGCCGTTTTGCGGCCGACACCGGGTAATTGCTCCAATTGTTCCCGTGTACGAGGCACTTCGCTATGGTGTTGTTGCATCAGTAATTGGCAGGTCGCCAGAATATTTCTCGCCTTGGTTTTATATAGTCCGATGCTTTTTATGAAATCAGCCAATCCGGCTTCACCCAAAGCAAAAATTTTTTCCGGGGTGTTGGCCTGTGGAAATAATTTTCTGGTGGCCCGGTTAACGCTTTTATCCGTAGCTTGCGCCGATAGTATCACGGCAATCAGCAACTCAAAGGGCGAGTGGTATTCCAGTTCGGTAGTGGGGTGTGGATTTGCTGATTTCAGACAAGCAAAAATTTCATGGCGCTTAGCTAAGTTCATGAGGCTCTATGGATGAATTGTTTTTAATCGTCTGGGTCCGCAAGGCTGCTGCGCGTTTTATTGCCGCCTGAACAATGGCTTTCTTGCGTTCCTCCGCTGTTGTTTTGGTCCGTTGGGATTTCACGATGCTTTTGTGTTGGGAAGGTTCTTTATTGGCTTGCTTGTCGCGTTCAAGTCTTTGCAATCTGAATTGATAACGTGCACGGGCGGCATCCGCAGTCTTCTTTTTCGCCTCACCCGCTGTTGAATGGAGTAAGTCACCCATTTGCGCATCCATTGGAATCAGGCTGATACAGTTCATCGGACAAGGGGCAATACATAACTCACAACCGGTACATTCTGCAGCGATTACGGTATGCATCTGTTTGGCTGCGCCGATGATGGCATCCACGGGACAGGACCGGATACAAAACGTACAACCAATACAAATACGTTCATCAATCCAGGCGACCGCTTTGGGCTTGGGAAAACCATAGGACGTATTCAGTGGTTTGGGCGGTATGCCCAACAATTCCGCCAATTTGTGAATGCCTTCCCTATCTCCGGGCGGACACTGATTGATATCCGCATGTCCTTCCACTATAGCTGCCGCATAAGGTCTGCATCCCGGAAAGCCACATTGGCCACATTGGGTTTGCGGCAAAACAGCATCAATGTTATCTATGAGTTGCTGACTCATCTCAATCAACCACCTTTATTCCTGGACCGATAATGAATCATCCTGTTTGACTTGATCAGCACAAATGGCCTGCGCAACTTCTCTGACCAAATCAGGACCACGATAAATCAGACCGGTATACAACTGTATCAGGCTGGCACCCGCCTGTATTTTTTCTCGCGCATTCTCCGCTGACATAATGCCACCGGCGCCAATAATGGGGATAGCGCCTTGCAGCAGGCAATGCAGTTGATGAATAACTGCGGTGGCGCGTTGCGTCAATGGAGCGCCGCTCATTCCACCGCTTTCCTGCGCTACCGGCAAATGCTCAATTCCAGCCCTTGAAACTGTTGTATTGGTTGCAATCACGCCATCCATCTGATGTTTCATCAGTAATGCGGCGATTGATTCAATTTGCCCTGCCTCAAGATCGGGCGCTATTTTTATGACCATAGGCACATATTTTCCATGTGTCTGCGCGAGTTTATTTTGCTCGGATTTTAATTGATTCAACAAATGATCCAGCGCATCGGTCGCTTGTAATTGCCGCAAATTTTGCGTATTCGGCGATGAAATATTGATCGTGACATAACTGGCATAGCGATATACTTTCTGCAAACCCATTCGATAATCATCCACTGCTTTCTCAAGCGGCGTATCAAAATTTTTGCCGATATTAATGCCCAGTATGCCTTGATAATCCGAACGCTTGATGTTTTCTATCAGCCTATCCGCGCCATGATTATTAAAGCCCAGCCGATTGATCACCGCATTTGCTTGAGGAATCCGGAAAATGCGCGGGGCCGGATTACCCGGCTGAGGGCGCGGCGTCACGGTGCCAATTTCAAGAAAACCGAATCCCAGCGCAGCCAGCGCATCCAGATGCTCACCATTTTTATCAAGACCTGCAGCAAGCCCGACAGGGTTGGGAAAATCCAACCCCATTACTTTGCGCGGCTGACAGGCAACAGGAACGCTTTTCAGCAATCCAAGCTTTCTGGCATGCTCAATAGCGCTGAAGGTAAGGCAATGAGCAGATTCTGGGTCGAGTTTAAACAGTAGCGGACGAAGGAGTGTATAGAGCATACGGTCAATTTTATCCTGAACAAACCGCGGATTTAAATAAATTTCACGAGAAATGACTGCTATCCAGTTGCTGCCACTGGCCATCGATCAGGATTTCCAGTGGCTGGAAATTGGCTTTATAGCCCATCTTTCGATTCCCTTTGATCCAATAACCCAGATAAAGGTATGTCAAGCCAAGTTCCCGGCATCGCTCTATCTGCCATAAGATGTTATAAGTCCCAAAACTTGCACTGGCCACATCCGGGTCAAAAAAAGTATAAACCGATGAAAGCCCATCCGGCAGCACATCGATAATACTCACCATGCGCAATTCATCCCTCTCGTGAAATTCAATCAGTTTGGAATTGACATGGCTTTGCAACAAGAAATTGTGATACGGTTCATGACCATCATTATCCATGCCTCCGCCCAGATGGCGTTTTGCCTGATACCGTTGATAGAGTGCATAATGAGCCGGCTTGTAATGAAGCGCATGCTGCGTGGCTGTCAAATGCCGATGCTGTTTCCAGGCACGACGCTGTGCGCGTTTGGAAGCGAATGTATTCACATTGACACGCACCGATAGACAAGCATGACAGTGCGCACATCTGGGGCGATAAGTATACTGGCCACTGCGACGAAACCCCGCTTGTATTAACTCCCCATACGCCTGCGTATCAATGAGATATTCCGGCACCGCTACCTCAGAACATGCGAGTTTGTCCGGCAAATAACTACAGGAATAGGGATTGGTGGTGTGGAACTTAAGCAC
>CAKKRO010000055.1 GCA_919902625.1 Nitrosomonadaceae bacterium | reverse complement strand
CTTAATCACACCATTGTGCCATGCTTCAATAATGTCGAATCGGCAAAATTCTATTGCAGATTGTTTGGTTTTGAATATATCGGTGAATTTTCACGTTTCATTGTGGTACGTGTCAATGATACGTTGTGCCTGGATTTTGATAGCAGGGATAAATTTGAGTCAAATCACTATGCATTTAAGGTTTCTGAGCAGGAATTTGATGAAATATTCGAGCGGTTACAAACCGGAAATATCAACTATGGTAGCGGCCCCTGTGAAGCGGATGATATGAAAATCAATCACAACTATGGCGGGCGTGGTGTTTATTTTCGTGATCAGAACGGACATTTGCTGGAGATGCTTACAGCCGATTATGTTATGCCTGCTCACTAACCATGAGCAGGGCGAATATTACATCCATTTTCTTGCTATACGCTACTTATTAACTTCTCATGCATCCTGGTTGATGTAACTTCCAACCAATAGAAACAATTGCGCTATCCCGTGTTCCGGTCAGTAGCATAAATGCGATAAGTGTACGATTTCTTTGTTCAATATCCGCGAGTCTTCGCATCGTGTTGATAACCGGCTTGATTTGCCAAATGGTTCCGCCGGCAGGCAGAATCATAAAATTTCTGACTTAAGTCTTACTCATCTATTGATAGTCACGATTCAATCAAACCAAAGTAGGCAGCTCCTCTACTTGTGGGGAAAAGCGATGCTATCACTGAAGCACGGTCAGCCAATCAGCTTCTGAGTGCTGGCAGCGGTTCGTCTTTGGGTACAAACTTTAGCGCAATACCGTTGTTGCACCAGCGTTCTCCACGTGGAGGCGGGCCATCACTAAATACATGGCCTTGATGACCGCCACAGCGCACGCAGTGATATTCCGTGCGCGGCCAAATCATCTTGAAGTCGATTTTAGTCGTTATGTGCCCGGCAATCGGCTGGGTAAAACTGGGCCAGCCGGTCCAGCTTTCATATTTATGCGCGCTTTCAAACAACGGCAGATAACAGGCGGCGCAAATAAAGGTGCCTGCACGATCCTCATAAACCAGATTGCTGGATTCCGGGCGTTCGGTGGCTTCCTCAAACAGTATTTGATAAGCCCTGGGTGAGAGTAACTCGCGCCATTCCTTATGGGGTTTGTTGAGGGGTGTA
>CAKKRO010000054.1 GCA_919902625.1 Nitrosomonadaceae bacterium | reverse complement strand
AAGCGCACATTGCAGGGAAAGGGTGCGAGCCGCCGCCTGCGTGGTTCTGGTAAAGTACCAGCAATCATCTATGGTGGTGAACAGGAACCGCAGTCTATTGAAATGGATCACAACGATTTGTTTCACAAACTCAAGCTGGAAGCTTTCCATGCGTCGATTCTGTCTTTAAGTGTTGCAGGAAAAGCCGAGCAAGTATTATTGCGCGATATACAAATGCATCCATTCAAGCAACAGGTGTTGCATGTGGATTTTCAGCGCGTTGATAAGAACAAGAAAATACACATGAAAGTTCCATTGCACTTTATCAATGCAGAAAATTCACCCGGTGTAAAAACCTCCGGCGGTATTGTTACGCACATCCTTACCGAAGTCGATATCAGTTGTTTGCCAAAAGATTTGCCAGAATTTATTACGGTGGATTTGGCCGAACTTACTGCAGGACACACACTTCACTTAAGTGATCTGGTACTGCCCAAAGGGGTGGAAATTCTGTCATTAGTCAAGGGTGATAATTTGCCTGTCGCAACAATTGTAATTCCTCGCTCTGCACTTTCTGACGAAGCCGCCGCCGGTGAGGGATCAGGCGCAGATAAAAAATAGTCAGATAAGAGAAGAACAATTAACTGATCTGGAAATTTGACAAATCTGCTGGGATAAAACACATGCCGGCAGATTTTTCTTTTCTGAATCCGTTTTTACAGCAGCCGGATAATTTTTCACCATGAAACTTATTGTTGGATTGGGTAATCCGGGCAGAGAATATGCCGGAACACGGCATAACGCCGGTTTTGAGTGGGTGGATCGATTAGCCCAAATGCTGCATGTACCGCTAAAGCCGGAAGCGCGGTTTCATGGATTGTGCGCACAAATCCGCCAGAAAGATATCGATTTGTGGCTGCTGGAACCGCAAACCTATATGAATGCCAGTGGGCGTTCTGTGGTTGCAATGTGCCAGTTTTATAAAATCCAGACGGACGAAATTATCGTTATCCATGATGAATTGGATCTCCCGCCCGGTATCGCCAAACTGAAGAAAGGCGGCGGTTTGGGTGGTCATAATGGCCTCAAGGATATTGCAGCAAGATTGGGTACCCAGGATTTCTGGAGGCTACGCATCGGCATAGGTCATCCGGGTGATCGTAATGCTGTCGTCGGTTATGTGCTACATCCTCCCAGAAAGGAAGAAGCGCTATTAATCGATGAAGCCATAGCCAGAAGCCTGGAAGTATGGCCGCTCATTGCGCAAGGCGCTTGTGAAGCCGCCATGTTGAAATTACACACCAAAGTATAAGAATACTGTAAAAGTTTTATACAATCGTTATTTAATCCATTTTAATGAGAATCCGGTCATGAGTCTTAAATGCGGAATCGTGGGTCTTCCCAATGTCGGCAAATCCACCTTGTTTAATGCATTGACCAAAGCGGGCATTGCTGCAGAAAATTATCCTTTCTGTACGATAGATCCTAATATTGGCATAGTCGAAGTCCCAGATCCGCGCTTGCAGAAACTCAGTGAAATCGTCAAGCCGCAGAAAATACAATCAGCGATCGTCGAATTTGTGGATATCGCCGGATTAGTTGCCGGTGCATCTAAAGGGGAAGGACTTGGCAACAAGTTTCTTGCCAATATCCGTGAAACGGATGGCATCGTCAATATGGTACGCTGCTTTGCGGACGATAATGTGGTTCATGTCGCTGGCAAGGTGGATCCGATATCGGATATCGAGGTTATCCAAACCGAACTGGCTCTGGCTGATCTCGCCACCGTAGAAAAAGCCATTCAGCGCGAATCCAAAGTGGCTAAATCCGGCAATAAAGACGCCATTAAACTTTGCGCTTTACTGGAA
>CAKKRO010000053.1 GCA_919902625.1 Nitrosomonadaceae bacterium | reverse complement strand
GCGGAAAATGTTGATGAACGCGATAAGCGATGGCGCGGTCGTTATACAGTGAAGCGAACACTACTTTGATCGCTGCAATAATCTGATCCAGTCCGTGAACATTCAATAACGTTTTCTGTTGAGCGGCAAACGAAGCATCGGCCAAATCCTCAGCCGTTGCAGATGAGCGCACCGCAAAGGAAATCGCATCATCCCCACTGCCTGCTACCAGTTTATTGTAGGCTTCTGACACCGCTTGCAAAATAGTATCCGGTAGCGCGGCATAGAGCACCCAACCGCGAATTGTTTTTACCGGCGGCGGTTAACGCATTGATATCGTCAATATCCAGCCCATCCAATACATGATTGATACGATCAACCAATCCATTGGTAACCAGAAATTCCCGGTAAGCCTTTGTCGTAGTGGAAAAACCTGCCGGCACGTTCACACCGGCTTGTGAAAGCTGGCTGATCATCTCTCCCAGCGAGGCATTCTTCCCGCCAACAAGACCTACATCGTGCATCATCAATTAATCAAATCAAAAAATATATCCTGTCATTTAAACTCCTATCAACAAATTAGTGATTTTAACCTTAACAGCCTGCTAGAGTTCTGAAACCTATCGATTGATGCATTACATCCGATGATACCTTATTCGCTTTTTAACAAAGGACAATGTCCAGAAATCGCATGGTGGCACGATAAATCTTCTAGGTAATCAGATGCCTGCCGCAAATACCCTAAGAATGTCTGCGCCACAATCGACAATTGCTTGCCGGATGGATAAGCAAAATACCAGTGACGTTCAATTGGAAATCCTTCAACATCAAGTATCGCAAGCTGCCCCATCGGTGCATCAAGCGCTAGAGCATGCCGCGACAAGACGGCAATACCTAATCCGCCAACAATAGCTTGTTTAATCGCCTCATTGCTTCCCAGTTCCATACGTACTTTCAATTTTTTATTTTGTTCTGAAAAAAAACGTTCGGTTGCCATTCTTGTTCCAGAACCTGGCTCACGCATGATAAAGGGCTCATCACAGATGCGATCAACAGTAATTTTTTTTTCATTGGCAAGCGGATGATTTGACGCGGCAAGAACAACCAACGGGTTATCCAAAAATACTTCCGCTACGGCATCAATTGCGTCTGGAACTTGACCTAAGATATAGAGATCGTCCTGATTATTGGTTAGTCGCTCTAGTACACGCTCGCGGTTCGTCACTTTCAGTGCAACGTCTATACCAGGGTATTTCTGGCAAAACATGCCCAATAAGCGTGGCGTAAAATATTTTGCCGTAGTGACCACCGCAAGCCGCAGTTTTCCTGATTTTAGACCTTTCATGTCAGATGCGATCATTTCGAAACGGGAAAAATGCTCAAATATGCCAAGACACGTTTGATAAAGCTCTTTTCCTGCATCGGTCAGATAAATTTTCTTGCCGACTTGTTCAAATAAAGGCAGGCCAATCTCATCCGTTAGTTTTTTTGCTTGCATCGATACCGTTGGTTGAGTCAGAAATAATTCTTCAGCCGCACGGGTAAAGCTTTTCAAGCGAGCAATCGCTTCAAAAACCTCAAGTTGCCGCAAAGTGCTGTGCCGCATGAAATTCTCCTTATATTTTCATATATAGATATAGATCTATCACAATCATCGAAACAATTGATTGTTATTTATGGATTAAAGATTCTACTATAGTTTTCTCCCGCTAATAGCTACTTCCCAACTAAAGTTTATAGCGTGGATTTTTCAATAACTTGGAGAAAATTATGGCTTCTGAAACTATTAAAGAAGGTAAAGAACGTTACAAATCCGGCGTTATTCCGTACAAAAAAATGGGTTACTGGGAACCTAGCTATGTACCCAAAGACACTGATGTAATTGCTCTTTTTCGTATCACTCCACAAGAAGGTGTAGATCATGAAGAAGCAGCGGCAGCAGTCGCAGGTGAATCTTCTACGGCGACAT
>CAKKRO010000052.1 GCA_919902625.1 Nitrosomonadaceae bacterium | reverse complement strand
AGGGCGATGACGTATTCATAGGTGCGGCCATCACCCATCACGCCGACTGATTTGACGGGCAGAAAGACCGCAAATGCCTGAGATGTCTTTTCATACCAGCCGGAACGTTGTAATTCTTCGATAAAGATTTGATCCGCCTGCCTTAATAGCTCGGCATATTCATATTTGACTTCACCCAGGATACGTACCCCTAAACCGGGTCCGGGGAATGGATGGCGGAATACCATTTCACGCGGCAAGCCGAGCGCCAGTCCTAATTCACGCACTTCATCCTTAAATAACTCACGTAATGGCTCGAGTAATTTAAGGTGCAGTGTTTCCGGCAAGCCACCCACATTATGATGGGATTTGATCGTATGGGCTTTTTTGGTTTTTCCGCCGGCGGATTCAATGACATCGGGATAAATGGTGCCTTGAGCAAGCCATTTGGCGTCACTGATTTTTGCAGATTCACGTTGAAATACTTCAACAAATTCACGTCCAATAATGCGACGTTTGGCCTCGGGATCTGCAATGCCTTGCAGGTGCCGATAGAAATCACGGCTGGCATCAACATGGATCACTTTAACGGTCAGGTTGCTGGCAAAAGTTTCCATTACCTGTTTGGCTTCATTAGCGCGCAGCAGACCATTATCCACAAAGACACAAGTGAGCTGATCGCCAATGGCGCGGTGGATCAATGCAGCGGCTACTGAGGAATCCACGCCGCCGGATAATCCCAGAATGACACGGTCATTTCCAACGGTTGCGCGGATTCTGCCAATCGCTTCATCCACATAGCCGGGCATATTCCAGTCATGCCCAATGCCGCAGATGTCATGTGCAAACCGGTCGATAATGGCTTTGCCTTGAAGCGTGTGCGTGACTTCAGGGTGAAATTGAATGCCATAAAATTGACGCCGATCATCAGCCATAGCGGCAATTGCTGTGGCTGCATTATGGGCCATCACTTGAAATCCGGCAGGCAGAGCGACAACTTTATCGCCATGACTCATCCAGACATCCAGAACGTTGTCCCCGTCTGCGTTGGTGCGGTCTTTAATTTCCTGAAATAAAGCACCTTCTTGAGCCGTTTGTATCTCTGCATAGCCAAATTCGCGTACAACCGCATTCTCAACGGTGCCGCCCAATTGCGCCGCCATGGTTTGCATACCGTAACAGATACCCAGTACCGGTACCTTGAGTTCAAATACGATTTGCGGTGCGCGTGGCGTTTCATCTTCAGTGACCGAGGCGGGGCCGCCGGAAAGTATGATGCCTTTGGGAGCAAAGGTTTTGATGAATTCCGGACTGACATCATAAGGATGCAATTCGCAATAAACATTCGTTTCACGAATACGCCTGGCAATTAGTTGCGTGTACTGGGAGCCAAAATCCAGAATGAGAATTTTCTGATGCATTGAGGTTAAATCTTATTTGACGTGATAGTTGGGAGCTTCTTTGGTGATCTGGACATCATGCACGTGAGATTCACGGATACCGGCAGAAGTGATCTCAACAAACTCTGCTCTGTCGTGCATCGCTGCAATCGTTTCACAACCCAGATAACCCATGCTCGAACGCACGCCCCCCATGAGTTGGTGGATAACCGCAGAAACGTTGCCTTTAAAGGGAACACGGCCTTCCACCCCTTCAGGCACCAGCTTGTCATTATTTTTTTGCTCTTTATCCTGGAAATAACGATCGCTGGAGCCTTGCTGCATGGCTGAAAGCGAACCCATGCCACGATAACTTTTATAGGAGCGGCCTTGATATAATTCAATTTCCCCAGGCGCCTCGGCTGTGCCAGCAAATAAACCACCCAGCATCACAAGATCTGCGCCCGCCGCTAAGGCTTTTGCAATATCGCCTGAGTAGCGAATGCCGCCATCGGCAATGGTCGGTATGCCGCTGCCTTTTAGGGCCTCGGATACGTTGTGAATAGCAGTGATTTGCGGGATACCCACACCGGCAACAATACGCGTGGTACAGATCGAACCAGGGCCGATGCCTATTTTGACGGCATCAACGCCATTATCCACCATGGCTCTGGCAGCCGCAGCAGTTGCCACATTGCCGCCAATCACCTGAACGGAAGGAAGATTCTTTTTGACCCATGCGATGCGATCCAGCACGCTCTGTGAATGACCATGCGCTGTATCGACCACAATGACATCGACACCGGCTTCAACCAGGGCAGCGGCACGTTCTTCGCTGCCTTCCCCGACGCCGATGGCTGCGCCAACGCGTAAACGCTCTTGTGCGTCTTTGCTGGCTAAAGGATGTTCAGAGGTTTTGGTGATATCTTTAACAGTGATCAGACCGCATAATTCAAATTGATCATTGACGACCAGCACCCGTTCTAATCGATGTTTATGTAATAGCGCCAATACGGCTTCGCGAGGAGTATCCTCTTTCACAGTTACCAGCCGGCTCTTGGGCGTCATAATGTGCTTGATAGTCTGGTCGAGATTGGTTTCAAAGCGAAGATCCCGGTTAGTCACAATACCGACCACTTTCTTGCCATTTACCACAGGCAATCCGGATATTTTGTGCCGGCGTATCAACTCAAGCACCTCGCGCACGGTCATGTTCTGGTGGATGGTAATGGGGTCTTTGACCACACCGCTTTCAAAGCGTTTGACCTGTGCCACGTGGGCTGCCTGAGCCTCTATTGACATGTTCTTATGAATAATGCCGATACCGCCTTCCTGAGCCAGGGCAATAGCCAGCGGCGCTTCAGTCACCGTGTCCATGGCAGCCGATACCAATGGAATATTGAGTGTAATAGTGCGGGTTAGTTTGGTGGCCAGACTGACATCACGCGGTAAAACCGTCGAATGAGCCGGAATTAAGAGGACATCATCAAAGGTGAGCGCTTTTTGAATCAACTGCATAATAACAATCCTTTGCAAAGCGACATTATAGCCAAATCAACGGCAAATTTCGCCTCAATTCATCCTGATGCAGCATATTTCTGATTATTATGGTGTAATGCGATTAATCTTCAAGTTGGGTAAATGAGATACCGATGTATTACAGATCATTTATTTTGTGGAGCGCGCAATGAGAAATTTTGTATTTGCCGGGTTAATAATATTGCTGTTGAGTGTCACTGCCCATGCTCAAATTTATAAATGGGTTGATGGAAATGGAAAAACACAATATACCGATCAGCCGCCTCCACCGGGTGCTGCCAGGGAAGGACAGAGATTAAATATTAAATCGGCGCCTGTACCGGTGAATAGTGAAGCGGGCAGAGCCAATAATTTAGCTGAAGAAAGGCTTGAGTTTGACAAGCGTCAGCAGAAAAAGAAGGAAGAGGAAACCAAACAGCAAGCAAGGATGCAGGAAGACAAGCAGAAATGTATTAATGCCCAGGGCCAGCTTAGAATCTATACTGATTCTCCCCGTTTAACCGTTCCTGATGGCAGTGGTGGAATAGTTTATGTTGATGATGATATGCGCCAGAGAAAAATTGACGAAGCCAACAAGGCCATTGCGGCATTTTGTAAATAAGCCGGTGCTCCATAATTAGATGGGTGCATTCATCAGCAAATTAATTTTTGTTATGATCGTTTGTTTAGCAAATACTTCAGTTGCAACTGAAGTATTTGTCTCATTTCCAGCGCAAGATAGCATTGCACATACAAAAACGATTGCCGCCGCTGATAATGCAGTAACCGCAGGGATGCAATGGCAGATTCTGCCCGGTGAGGATATCTTGCAGATTGCCCGCCTGATGTTCCCTCAAGACTCTGCCGCACGTCATAAACTCATTCGTGCAATGATTGGAGCGAACCCAGGCCATTTTCCTGAAGGTGCTTATCGCTCATTGCCTGCCGGAACAATTATTCGTATTCCAGATTTAAGGACGATAGATGCTTATTCAAGATTATCAATTAAGCAACAGAAGCCAAGTAAGATAAATCACCTGGCCAGGAGCAAATCCACGGCAATCCCGGAAGCTGTTGAATCCGACTTGAATAGCCATGATTTGATAGCGCAATTGTTTACTAAACTCCAGCAGCTTGCTGAAAATGACTCACGTGAGTTCAGCATGCTGATAAAACGAATTGAGTCTCTGGAATTACAATTCGCTGAAATTAATGCCCAGTATTCATTAAAAATTCAGGAATCGCATCAACAACCAATCGATCGTCCAAGCGCCATACAGGAGCCAAGCATACAGAATCCAGAGAATCCGGTGATACCCGATGAAACCATTGAGACTGCGGCTGAAAATAATCCCATTTCTTTTATCATAGGGATTGCTGGAATTTTACTGACGGTTCTGATAGCCATCATAATAATGTGGAGCTACCGCAAGATTCAAAGGAAGTTTCCGGAATCCACTCATGCGCCGGATGAATTACCTTTGCCGCCTGATATTACTGATCATCATGATGCGTCTGTTTCAAATCAAAATAATAAAAAACTTGATGTGACAGGGAGCTTGGCTAATACCGGCAGCCAGGTGGCGTCTGATGCAGAATTGCTGGTGAAACAAGGTAATCCCGAAGCCGCAGTTCAATTCCTGCAGAAGCAATTATCGATCCACCGGTTTGATGTGCCAGGATGGATACTTTTATTCGAGCTGCTATACGCTTCAGGCAGTAAAGCAGATTTCAGAAAGAATGCCCGCCGTTTTAGAAGACTGGGAGAATTTCCTGATCTCTGGGCTCAAATTCAGAATTTGGGGCATCGGCTTGAACCCGATGAATCGCTTTATTTTGACGAGCAAAAGCGCAAGGAAAAGTTTTTCCCCGATTCATCTGATTTTGATTAACTTTATTGTTTTCTCTGATAACAGGGATGCGCTGGCTAATTTGCCTTTAGCTTACCTTTAACCAGCGCATTCAGCAGAGCCTTACTTTAACGAAAGACTCTCCAATGCTTTCTCATGATCCCACTTGCCATGAAACAGATGGCCTTTTTTCTCGGGTGTGCGGTCACTGGTCCAGGTCAGATAATTGCCATCGGGCGTAAATACCGGCAATCCATCAAAACCTTCTTTATCAGTAACTCGCACAGGCTCTTTTTTACCTTCCACATCGACGATATAAAGCTCAAAATTCCGGTGTCCCTGTACATTCGTTGAGAAAATGATGTATTTTCCGGAAGGATGATAAAAAGGCGCCCAGGACATCATATTGAGTCGCGTGATTTGTTTCTGGCCGGTGCCATCAATGTTCATGGTGAAGATTTCCGCTTCCCGGCCATTCTCCGAGAAACGGCGCCAGACGATCCTTTTTCCATCCGGGCTGAAGAATGGGCCGCCGTCATAGCTTTTCGTGTGCGTCAATCGTTTCACGTTGGAGCCATCGGCATCCATGATATAAATATCGATCAAAGCCGATGGATTGATTTTGAAAAGCGTGGCCTCTTCGCCGGACAATGCTTCGGTGTAGGCTCTGCGATTGGAAGCGAAAGCGATCAGTTTGCCATCGGGCGACCAGGAGGCTTCCGCATCATATCCCAGAGTATTCGTGAGATTCCTGATTTTTCTGCCTTCAAAATCAGTCTCGTAGATATCATAAAACTCATCGTAATCCCAAGCATAAGATTTCTGCTCACCGGATTTTCTGCGTTCAATCTCATCCGTCATCTTGGCTTTTGCATCCGGGTCTTCGTGCGTGGATGAAAACAGCACTTTTTCCTGGGAAGGGTGTACCCACGAACAAGTCGTTTTGCCAGTGCCTGGGGACACTTGCTGTACTTTCCCGCTGGCGAGGTTTTTCAGATAAATCTGATAAAAAGGATTCTCATCGGATACTTCCGCCTGATAAGCCATCCACTGCATATCCGCACGATAATAAGCTTCGCCGACCCTTTTTTCCTTATCGGAAAACTGATGTTCGCCGGTAATAAAACCTGCCGCGCTGGCAGGGGTCACCGCAAACAGAGCGGAAGCCAGTATGAATGCTAATTTATTGACTGAGAATGATAATTTCTTGGAGAAAGCTATTGATATAAAGTTTTTCATTGAATGTGCAAACCTGGTCGCTAAAGGGAAAACATTTAAACATAGCTCTAAAAGGAAAGTAAACACGTTGTGTTATAGAATGGGTCGAACAAATCAACTATCAAACCGGTTAAACAGAATGCCTAAATTAATAAAATTGAGTGTGACATGGAGCGTCATCATCGGCTGCATGCTCTATAGCCTGAGCGTATTTGGGAGCAACCAGATATTGCATCATCAGATGGAAATTACGCTATCGCCGGATACTTCTGAAATCCGCGTTAAAGATCACATCCGTGTTCCAGAACACTACCGGGATCAGAAAATATCAATCCAGCTTGATTTCAGCTTGCATGCCGGTTTAACAATTACGGGGGTTCAGGGCGCGCAGCTTACAATGCAGAAAAGTGATACTGTATCGCGTTCCAAGTCCGTCCCGCTCAAACATTACACCCTGACCTTGCCGCCGCAACAGGAAGAATTCACGTT
>CAKKRO010000051.1 GCA_919902625.1 Nitrosomonadaceae bacterium | reverse complement strand
TCATAATCGCTTTTGAGTTGAACCATCCGGTCATCAATCGGCCGGTAGAAACTGGGCCAGCCTGTGCCTGAATCAAATTTATGCATCGACGCAAACAAAGGTTCGCCGGATACAATGTCGACATAAATCCCGGCTGCCTTGTGATTCCAGTATTCATTCTGAAAAGGCGGCTCGGTTCCCGCCTTTTGCGTTACCTGATACTGTAAAGTAGTGAGTTCCGTTTCCAGCGACTCGGGATCTTTTTTAAAATGCTCATAGGGATTCGCCATTCTGGATTTTCCTTACCATCAAAAACAATAACCCATTAAAAATATGATATTCAAAGGCACAGTGACACATTTATCACAAAAAGGTCTGGGCGTTGTCAAAAACGATCAGAATAACATGTCCTATTTTGTCTATGGCACGTGGCCGGGCGATACCGGTGAATTTGAAGCCATCGACAAGCCGCTTAACAATAAGAAGTTTGCCTATGCAAAACTGCTTGCCCTGACCCATCCATCCGCACAAAGACAAACGCCTGCCTGTCCTTATGTTGGTCTGGAAGAAAACGCCTGTACCGGCTGCCCCTGGATGATTGCTGATTATACAAGCCAGTTGGAACAGAAAAGGAATCGCTTTGTCTACGCCATGAAAAGAGCCGGGTTTGACACGGATGCGTTAGCCATCGGTACCGTTCACCCTGCCCCCCATATATATGGCTACCGCAATCGTTGCCAGGTGAAAACCGACGGCATGAGGCTTGGCTTTGTATCCGAGAATTCCTATCAGATCGCGCCGATTACTGATTGCACGGTACTCAACAATGCCTGCCGGAATCTGCTGAAAACAATCCTCCAGCAATTACCCAGCACCGATTGGCAGACCACTCCCGGCCAGGACCGGCACTTTATCGAGCTGGATGATGACATGCAGCCCGATGAAATCCGCATGGATCAGAAGCGCCCTTTCAAACAGGGCAATACCGAACAAAATGAATGGATGCAAGCCTGGCTGCGAGAAAAACTCGCGCAAAATCCTCATCCGGGCAAAGTGGTCGAGTTATTCTGCGG
>CAKKRO010000050.1 GCA_919902625.1 Nitrosomonadaceae bacterium | reverse complement strand
TCGACTTGCGAAATGAAACATAAACCTGCGTAAGGCACAATAACCAACGGGCATTGCACCCTACCTGCACTCACCCCCCCCGGTTAACATCCGGTGCAGGTGCAATGCGCTACATTTATTGCACCTGCATATTACGGCGTACACCGTCAGAAAGTGACCATTTTTGTCACATTGAGTGCAAACGAAATAAGAGAACACGGCAATAGATTGTTTACAGGCAGTTGATTATTCACGCACTTTCCAGCAATCAGGCTTTCTGCTGTTGTGCATAACAACCGCTGCAAAGATCTTGTTTTTATTGATGCGGTATATGTAGGATGCAGACCTGGAAGAACCTGCCTTGATGCAGCAATCCGCACCATCGTTTCTGATCCTGAACCCGGAAAAGAAATAGGAAGCCATGCAAATTACAACATCACACCGATGGCGTGAACTCGTTCAGTGTAGCCATCAACCGTATAAAACGGGGTTCTCCGGGCGACAAATCATTTGCGGCAAGAAGGCTGCTGCGGGCTTCCTTGATAAGCTCCGGCGCCGGTCCATTTTTCTGCATGTACGTAATCACCACATAAGCCAGATTGAGCAGCACACGCACGTTTATCGGCATGGCTGCACGGGCGTCCCGCATGGCGCTTATTGCTTCTTCATACTGACCTTTGCTGATCAGCAGTACGCCACGATTCATAAGCGCGATGGCTTCTTTGCGTAACGTTTCAATCAATTTATTGCCTTCTTCACCCATTCCGGCTTGATCGAATATTTCCGCAACATCCTGAAGCAAGGTAACATTCTCCGGGTTGTTCCTGATCTCACCCTGTAATAATGTGATGGCTTTTTCTTTATCGCCTGTAGCCATCAATAAGCGAGCTATATCCAATGATCGCTCGCTATCTGGATGAATATTACCTATGGCGGGAAACTGGTTCAGTTCAGCGGCAATCTGTTTAGCCTTCTCAGTATCACCACTTTGATGATAAACCATCCCTTCAACGGCCAATGCCTTCAGACGCACTTCTTCCGTTACAAAATTCTTAACAAGCTGACCCAGCGCTTTTATTGCTTCATCAGGATTTTTGTTGGCGCCGCACACCTTGGCAAGACCGACATAAGCATCGGCTGTCTTTAACACTGAGTGTTCTCCTAACGATACACTCTTGCGGAAAGCCCGCTCAGCATTCTCCAGTTTGCCCATTTTCATCGCCACATTGCCAAGATTCTTCTGCCGGATGACTGAGTTGGGCGATAGCTTGACCGCGCGCTCAAGCACATTGCTTGCTCCTTCGAGATCACCCATGGCTTGTAACGTTTGAGCCAAAAGATCATGTGCTTCAAGAAATGCAGGATTTGCTTCGGCAGTTTCCTCGAGCAAAACCTTGGCTGCATCAAGATCGCTTTCTTTAAGAAAAATTTTAGCCAACGCCGCCTTGGCCCAAGGCAGGTCACGCTCGGCCAGAATACTCTCCAGCACTTCTTTGGCGCGATCATATTCACCCGTAATCAGCAGCAAATCACATTTAGTACGGAGAAAATCAGCCGCATTGGCTTTATCCGAAGCCAGACGTTGATCGCATAGGCTCATCGCCTTGGAATAGTCTGATTGCTTCATGGCCTGATGAATCTCCGCAAAGGCTTCCTTCTTTGCCCAGATCCTGGCCAATCGCATGCGCAAGCTCGCTTCGGTGACAGGTTTAAGTAAATAAGCATCGGGCTGATATTCAGCGGCACCTTTAACTGCTTCAGAAGTCTTTTCCGCACTAATCATGATCCATAGACAAGAAGACCCAACAAGGGATCGATATTTCGCTTCTTCAAGCACTTGTTGTCCATTTTTCCCAGATCCCAAATTAAGATCACACAGCACAATGTCAAATTGCACTCTTTTTAACAAGCCAACGGCTTCATTT
>CAKKRO010000049.1 GCA_919902625.1 Nitrosomonadaceae bacterium | reverse complement strand
CTAATACACTCGATCGGCGCCCCAAGGAGCGGAAAATTGAACCCGAAGAAATTGAATTATAGTGCAACTATAGGTTACAGCGCACTTCTGAAAGACCGGAAGAATGATCAGATTACTTTCTTTTTGCCAAGGCCTTCATCAAATGATCCCTGAGCATGCCCATGGATGAAAGCTCACTCGGTTCGACCAAGCCGGATGCTCCTGTTTGCCAGTCAGCATATATCAGACCGACAGCACGGCCATTAAAAACCAGTGGCAGCAAAATGAAAGCGCCCACATCCGGCAAAGCTTCTTTAAACCATGCCGGCATACTGGAAGCCGCTTTGCTTGAGGTAACGTCCTGAATAAACACATCGGCTTTATTAGTCAACGACAAATGAAACACATCTGCCGCGTAAGCCTCTGAGAAAATGAGTTTTGGCAATACCTCTGGCATCATATTGCCGAACCCCACTCTGGCCTTGAATGCTCCGGCATCACGAAAAAAGGTGGCTACGCGATTAAACCCCATACCCGTAAATATGGTTTCAAGGATCATACTCAGTGCGCCATTGAAATCCATCCCTTGCGCCAAAGCAGCGCTGACTTCATGAACGCCGATTGCTAACCGCTCCCGGGAATCATCCGGTTTGCCCACAGGCTTCTCCATTTCGGACTTAATGGCATATTCCTGAGCCGCGCTTTGGGCTAAACCAATTGATTCCGTAATATCTTCATCAGAAATCAGCAATGATCCGCCAAAATGCGATATAAAATTCTTCAAATCCTCTTTACTATTATTGTTTCTAACAATTATAGATGCCGCACCTCCGGCAAAATTAGCCATAACCTTTAGCCAATCTGCAGAACCTGGAATACTGGTTTCATCGAATGTTATTGCACTTGCCATACTGTTGGATATTTTCTTTGGCAAACGCCAGTTCTTCGCAATCTCCTGAGAGATTTCATCAATAGTTATCCCGACAATTTCCAGTGCCGCATCATTCTCACGCGTATGATCGCCTCCCGTAATTTCCTGAATCCTGGACCATTCTTCAGGAAAATAGAATACCAGCATAAGACGCCCGAGATGATGCATGAGTGTACAAACGACCGCCTCCTCTCCATTAACCATGTTTAACTTGGTCACAACATTCCTGGCAATATCCCCGGCTAGAATTGCTTTTGCCAGCTCCACACGGGCTGCTTCGGAATCCGGGGCAGAAGCGGAAAGCGTATCAACGAAACGGATACCCAGAGCGATATGTGAAATGGCATCCATTCCAAGCACCACTGCCGCGTGCGTGATGGTTGTAATCTCCCCTCCCATCCCGGAATACATGGCTGAATTAGCCAGCCTGATCACTTTCTGGGTTAAAGTAAAATCATTTAGAATCGCGCTGGTAATATCCGAGATATTGTTATCCTCGTCATGCATCAATTCATCAAGATGTTGCACGGATTTTGATAATGCGGGAAAGTCGCCTTTCTCACTCATGCGTTTTGCCAGCAATGCAAAGAAATCGGCTTTACCGTTCTTGAATGTCGAGATTAAAGTTGTCATGGTTTGTGCTTCTCTTTAAAATCTTCTGAGTTTACTGGCCTGCCGGTTAAGTATCCTTGTATTAAATTACATCCTTTTTGTTTTAAAAATCCCAATTGCGCATCAGTTTCCACTCCCTCGGCCACTACCAGCAAATTCAATCCTTCAGCCAGACTTATGATTGCGCTGACAATAGCCACATCCTCAGCACTGTCAACCACATCATCCACAAATGATTTGTCAATTTTCAATACCGACAAGGGAAATTTTTTCAAATAAGCCAGTGATGAATAGCCGGTACCAAAATCATCAATAGCGATTTTTACTCCCGTCCCTCGCAATTGTGCAAGAATAGCCTCCGATCTCTGCGGATTATCCATCAATATGCCTTCTGTGATTTCCAGCATCAAGCTTGTTGGTAACAGTCCGGATTCGCTCAATGCTCTACTGACCATATCCAGAAAATCTTCCTGTGTAAATTGACGGGGAGACACGTTAACAGAAATATAAAAATCTTTGAAACCTGCCTCCTGCCATTGTTTCGCCTGATGACATGCGCTACGTAAAGCCCATGCACCCAGAATCTTTATCAAACCGCTACTTTCTGCCAATGGAATAAATTTCATCGGAGAAACAAAGCCCTGACTTGAATTCTGCCATCGCATCAGTGCTTCCGCCCCTTTCAACCGCCCTGTTTGTGCACAAAAAATAGGCTGATAGTGAAGCATGAATTCACCGTTCTTAACGCCTTCATACATGGCGGACTCAAGAGACAAATCACTTTCCTCGGAACCATCAACCTGATCACTATAAATCCGCCAATGATTTTTCCCCAGCGATTTCGCTCTGTACATAGCCATTTCAGCATTTCTATACAAAAGCAATGAATCTTCACCGTGTTCCGGGCAAATGGATATGCCAAGACTGGCACTGATATACAAGGCATGTTCACTGATACGAAAGGGGCGTTGTATCGCTGTCAGCACTTTCTTGGCTATCATCTCGACGCTGTCTTGTCCAACCCCCATCATAATCAAGGAAAACTCATCCCCGCCAATTCTGGCTATCGTGTCACTCCGCCGTACACATCCCTGCAAGCGCTCAGCCACGGCTTTGATCAGCTCATCACCCATAGTGTGCCCCAAGGTGTCGTTAATTTTCTTGAATCCATCTAAATCCAATAACATAAGCGCCAAGGGTTTCTTTTCCCGCTGCGCTGCCCGAATGCTCACACTGATACGATCATCAAGCAGCACTCTACCGGGCAATCCCGTGAGCACATCATGCGTGGACAGATGAACCAGCCGATTTTCATTATCTTTCCAATGCGTTGCATCAAATGCCGCAATCAGGTATTTGTCTTCCGGCAACGGAAGAATGTAGCAATCCACCCACACCGGCAATACTCTCTGACGCAGAAGACGGCCAATGAAAGTTTGCTTTTCTCCGCTATCCTTCGCTTTCCCCTGGGCTTCCGTGAATAACGCCATATCTTCAGGCTGAATGAATAATTCAATGGGTTCTTGCAACAACTCCGTGGGTAATTGCAGAAATGTCTGCGATGATTGAGACGCTTGTTGAATGATACCTTGCGCATTAATGCACACAGCAAAATCACTTAAACATGAAAGCAAATCGAAAGATATCTGTGAGTTCACTTTTAAAAACCTATAAAGACCAACCACT
>CAKKRO010000048.1 GCA_919902625.1 Nitrosomonadaceae bacterium | reverse complement strand
GCTGCCTAACAAGGAATGCGTCAGCACTGAAACCGCACCGACAACGGGCGCCAGGGGCAACATCGGAAAAGCCTGCTTGGCCAGCACGATAGCCAAACCGGAGTTTTGCATGCCGACTTCAATCGAAAGGGTACGGGCGCTCTGGGAATGGAAACCAAATATCCGCGCAAAGTGATAGCCAATCAAAAAACCACCCCCGTGCAACAATGCAACGGCGAGAATCAGCTCAGCGCCATGCGTGAGAATGGTATCGGCATTGGCCGCAAATACAACGGCGCAGATCACGCACACTCCCAGCACGGATAGCAATGGCGCGACCGGCATCACGCGCTGCACGAATTGCGGCGCCCAACGGTTGAGCAGAACGCCCAGCACGACGGGCAGGATCACGACTTGCAGGGTTTGTTTGAACAGCATCCAGGTATCCACCGGGACTAATGTGCCCGCAAACAATTGTGTGAGCAAGGGGGTAAGGATGACGGCGGCCAATGTGGAGCAAACGGTCATCACCACTGAAAGCGCCACATCCGCTTTCGCGATATAAGCCACCAGATTCGAGGCGGTGCCGCCAGGACAACACCCCACCAGAATCAGACCGACCGCAAAATAAGGCGGCAAATCAAGCCCGGCCGCAATTCCCCAGGCCAGCAAGGGCATGATGGTATATTGCGCCGCAAAGCCAATGGCCACCACTCTGGGCATACGGGCGATCCTGCGGAAATCATCAAAGGTTAAGGTCAATCCCATGCACAGCATGACAAAAGCCAGTATCAACACCACGATTGATCCTTGATTCAGAGGAATCAACCACTCCGGCCAGGATAACGCGATGGCGCCCGTAAGCAGCATCCAGAGCGGGAACAGCAGCGTCAGTTTTTGCAGCATAAGGATCTTGTCTCAGCTCAGATTTGTGGCAGGGAAGAACGCGCAAACAGCAGGGTATAGTGCTGTCCGTAACGACTGACTACACGACTGGCTTTCAAACCGGCCGCTGCCGCCATTTCCTGTAACGTTGAAAAGTACTCAGGATAATCGTGATCATGCACATGCGCGCAGGCCTCCTCCAACTGATCCGAAGGCACCTCGATCCAGTTGTCGCGCATGCATTTCAGATAACCCTCCAAATAATCCTCGCGGCTCTGGTTTTCCTCACGTACAACATCCACCAGAATCAACCAGCCTTTTTCTGCAAGGCAGCGCCCGGCGGCCTGGAAAAAACGCGCCTTATCATCGGACATCAAGTGGTGAACAGCAAATCCAGTGAAGATCACATCCCATGTCTTATCGGTAGCTTCGACGGCTTCCAACAGATCACCCTGCGTCAGCGTCACCACTGAATCAGGCAGACCAGCCAAATAGCCACGCGCCTCAGCCAGCGCCGCTTCGGATAAATCCACCCCTTCATACAGCGCTGGCGGGAATTGTTGCAGACAAGGCGCCAGATAACGCGCGTTGCCGCACCCCAGATCCATCAAACGGTAACGCCCAACATCATCGCGCAATTTCAGCAGTTGACCCACCCCCTGATAGATTTCCTGATGAAACATGTAATTGTGCTCCGTGATCAGATCATACAGTGACCAGGAACGCGTGAAGATGGCGGTTGATTCAGCAGATGTCATAGGCTATTAAAAAACAGGAGGCAATGCAGCGAACTAAACTCTGGCACTTTACATGAGATTGCGGCTTAAAGGAAACGCCGATTCATTTTCCGGGGATTGATGCCGGTGACGGGCTTTCCGGCAGCCGCTCCCTAACGGTTTTATCAGTCCGCAGAAAACGTTTAATCTGTCTCGCGTTCCGGGCTGCAGCAATGCGACGTGGCTTGCGCCTCTTCCATTTTACTGAGAACAACGCCGGTGATCGGGTTGGGCCGGAAAGTGGTGCAACCTTTCAGACCGAGATCATAGGCATCCTGATAGAGACGGCGAAAGGTATCGAAGTCATAATCCGCCGGTATATTGATTGTCTTGGAAATCGCCTGATCCACATAAGGCTGAAGAGCCGCTTGCATATGCAGGTGTTCGCCGGGCGTTACCGTATGGGCATTGACGAATGCGGGCGGCGGCGTGTCACACGAACCATTTTTTTGCCAAACCGCGACAGCATAATCCGTGACCGGATATTCGGAGTAGCTCCCGTCCCGTTTTAATACCCGCCGCATGTAACAACGATCAAATACCGGTTCCAATCCGCTCGAAATATTATTCGCCAGCAAACTGATGGTGCCTGCCGGAGCGATGGCGGTGAGATGACTGTTGCGGATGCCATGCCGCGCAATGCCGTTGCGGATCGATTCCGGCAAAGTCCGTACAAAAGCACCGGCAAGGTATTTTTTCTCGTCGAAGTACGGAAACGACCCTTTCTCCCGGGCAATCTCAATAGAAGCCTGGTAAGCCGCATGGCCGATGCGCTGCATGATTTGCTGCGCAAATTGCACCGCGTCGCTGCTGCCATAGCGGATTTGCAGCATCATCAGCGCATCGGCCAAACCGGTTATCCCCAAACCGATACGCCGGGAATTCCGTGCCTGCCCGGCCTGTTTGGCTAATGGAAAACGTGAAACATCGATGACATTATCCAGCAGCCGCACCGCAATGCCGGCGGTTGTGCCGATGCCTTCCCAATCGAGATGCGCCTGCGCGGCAAAAGGCTCACGGACAAATTGCGTCAGGTTAATCGAGCCAAGGTTGCACGCGCCGTAGGGCGGCAGCGGCACTTCACCGCAGGGATTGGTTGCTTGAATCGTTTCGCAAAAATACAGATTGTTCAACTGATTAATGCGGTCAATGAATAATACCCCCGGCTCGGCATAATCGTAGGAAGCGCGCATGATTTTTTCCCACAGCACACGGGCGCGAATGCGCTTGTAGACCTTACAAGGCACAGGACTTGCATAGCCCGGCCAGCTTCGCAGTACCGTTTCTCCATCCGTAGCGCCTGCACCGATGGGAAAAACCAGCGGCCAGTCTTCATCGTTTCTCACCGCAGCCATGAAAGTATCGCTGATCAGCACCGAGATATTGAAATGCCGCAATTGATTCCGGTCTTGTTTGGCCGCGATGAATTCTTCAATATCGGGATGATCGCAGCGCAACGTACCCATCATGGCGCCGCGCCGCGCACCGGTCGACAGGATGGTTGCGCACATACTGTCCCAGATATGCATGAAAGAAACCGGACCGGAGGCCACCGAACCCACGCCATTGGCTTGAGCGCCACGCGGACGCAGCGTGGAAAAATCATAGCCAACCCCGCCGCCTTGCTGCATCGTCAGCACGCCCTCCTTGAGCGCATCAAAGATGCCATCCATCGAATCGGCAATCGTTCCCATCACAAAGCAATTAAACAGCGTCACCTGATGCGAAGT
>CAKKRO010000047.1:1479-6783 GCA_919902625.1 Nitrosomonadaceae bacterium | reverse complement strand
CGTTTAAGTAATAACATCGTCAATCGCAGAGGATTGACACCGCCATCCGGATATACCGCACCGAGCAGTGCGGCTGGTGGCGAAAATTGAACGGGATCGATGATGGCACGCACTGCAATAAAAGGAATACCCGCTGCGGCGGCTACTTCAGCAATCGCAGCACTTTCCATATCCACAGCGCAGGCGCCCGTTGCTTGCGCCAGAGCCCGTTTTGCTGTTTCACTCGTCAATGGCGCCGCACTGTTCGCTATTATGCCGTTGACTACGGTAATATCAGCCGGTAACAAATGTTGCAGCCGATTGCGCCATTGAGTAGTGATTGGCAATTGTTCACCGGCATGGATAGCGTCCGGCAGCACCAGATCACCCGGTTTCAAGCTGGCATCCAATGCACCGGCAACGCCGAAACTCACCAGTGCGGTGACTCCATGCTGATGCAGACCTGCTGCTGCTGTCTGTGCTGCCTGCGCACCCATGCCGCTTAGCCACAGCACTGCATGGTCGTTTACCTGCACCTTTTCGTTGAAGGGAATACGAGCCGATGAGATGCAACGGGCTTCAGATCGCAAAGCCGTCACCAGGCCCGTCACACTCATGCTGTCATCCCCGGGTCAAAGCACGATAACGCGCCAGCGCCCACAATGGGAAAAATTTTGAATAACCGTGGTATCTCAGATAGAAAACGCGCGGAAAACCAGGCGCAGTGAACCAAGGCTCTTCCCACAGATGATCGCTCGACTGGGAACGTAATAAGTAGTTAATACCCCTACGCACAGATTCGCTATTGACTTCACCCGCAGCCATTAGACCCAGTATGGCCCAGGCCGTTTGAAATGCCGTGCTGGTTTCATCAAATTGACCTGCCAGCTTGGGATCCAAATAAGAGTCGTTACTTTCACCCCAGCCGCCATCGGCTCTTTGCACAGACTTCAGCCACTGCACGGCACGCTGCATAGCAGGCTGATTCATATCTTGCTTTGCCAGTTGCATCGCCTCCAATACCGACCATGTGCCATAAATATAGTTGGTCCCCCAGCGCCCGAACCAGGCGCCGTTGGGTTCCTGCTCCCGCAGCAAGAAACTGATACCGCGCAGTACCGCATGCTGGTGATGCGGTTTGCCGTATTTTCCAAGAAAACCGATACAGCGCGCTGTCACGTCACTGGTGGGCGGATCAATCAACGCACCGTGATCCGCAAAAGGAATCTCATTGAGATAGTGAAACGTATTGTCGATGTTAAAAGCCGCAAACCCGCCATTGCGCGACTGCATGCCCGCCAGCCAGTTGGCTGCGCGTTCCAGCGTATTCTGATAACGCTGCGCATCGCCTTGATCCAATGCCCAGGCCACTGCGGCGGTATCATCGAGATCAGGATAATGTGGGTTGGCATACTGAAAAGCCCAGCCGCCACCCGGCAAATCCGGACAGTTATCGCGCCAATCACCCGGCTCATCCAGAATTTGCTGTTTGACTAACCAATCAAGCGCCTGTAACACTGGTTTCTGATCCGTCGTTGGATCTTCCTGTAATGCCAGGCTGGTCAACACAGTATCCCAGACCGGTGAAGTGCAAGGCTGGCACCAGGCGCGCTCTCCTTCATCGACCAGCAATCCCCGCAATGCATTACGACATTGCACCCGGCTGGGATGGTCATAGGCATAACCCAATAATGCCAACGCCTCATGCGCGTTGACCATGGCCGGAAAAATAGCGCCTATCCCGCACTCCCCATTCAACCGCTCAAGTGTCCAGCGTTCTGCATGACGCACTGCATATTGGCGTACCGGTTTGGGTATATACGGCTCTATGCGCGACAATATGTGCTCAACCAGCATAAAGAATCGTTTCAGAGGCGTTTCTGCCGGTGGAAAATAGTTCTTTTCTTCTTCGGGGGGAGTAATAAACAATTCGCGAATCTGTACTTTGCGTGGATTAACAGCACGCGCTTTCAGGGTACACAAAATAGACAAAGGCACCATCACTGTCCGTGACCAGTAGGAAACCTTGCTGAGATGGAAAGGAAACCATCGAGGCAGCAAAACCAGTTCCGAGGGTACGACAGGTATCCCGCGCCATGGAATCTGGTCATACATGGCCAGCAGGATGCGTGTAAAAACATTGGCCTTCGCCGCACCGCCACGTTCCAGAATAGCTGTACGTGCACGTACCATATGGGCGGCATCGGGGGAATCGCCCACCAGTTTCAGGGCGTAATAAGCTTTAATCGTGCAGCTGATATCAAAAGCGCCCCCATAATACAACGGCCATCCACCATGCTTAAGATCCTGCTTGTCGCGGATAAAACGAGCTATCCTGGTTTCTAATACGACATCCACTTCATCCATGAAGTGCATCATCAAAATATATTCGGCGGGAATTGTGCAGTCAGCTTCGAGTGGAAAACACCAGTGCCCGTCTTTATTCTGTAAAGACAACAGGGCTGAACGGGCTTGCGTAAATTTCTGCTCCAGCTCACTGATGTTGATTTCCACCTGATTCAAATCAGATGTTGTATTAACTAAAGGCATTCCGTCTTTAAGAGCAAAATCACCTTGTTGCTGCGATTCGTTAGATATTCCTTGAAACCCGTCCATATATTCCTAAGCGCTATGTCTGTTACAAATTTTCCAATAGATATCAGTGTAAATTACCAATCCAGTCTGACCATACCTTATTTGCACATAAATATTTTTCCCAAAAACATTTAGAACTCACATAATCAATTACTTGATAGCTAAACCTCAATCATAATTTCCGCTTCTTTGAATCTTTTCCAAATGGGTTATCTTGAAAAGGCTCATAGTAAAGATCTAATGGCAAGTTACCATCATGAATCAGAAATTCACGCTGCTGTAAAGAAGCTTCGCGTACAAATAAATAGGGATCCAGTGCCGCTTCATCACGAATACGCATTGGACCGGACAAACGCGCCCGCTTGTCGATAGCACCCAGAACCGTCAGAGGGGCAGCAAATGATGATCCCACCGCCAGACCGGCATAAAAAAGCACATTAGTGAAAATACTGACCGGAATATTTGAAACATCACGTTCATTACTGGGGCCCAGGAACGGAATAAACAAATAAGAGCCCGTATTAACCCCCCATACACCTAACGTTTGACCAAAATCTTCATCATGCTTCTGCAGGCCCATATGTGTTGCCATATCAAAAAGCCCAAACAAGCCTACCGACGAATTGACAAAAAAACGGAGGCTATCCTGCATGCCTTGCCGAACCTTACCTTGCAGGAAATCATTCAGAATAACATTGGGATAAGACAGATTATCGTAGAAATTTCCAATGGACCGCTGCGCGCCGCTGGGCACATAATCAATATAAACGTTTACAACGGGCTCAAACACCATGCGATCAACACGATCAGTGAAATTATAAGATGCCCGATTAACTTTTTCGTGCGGATCAACCGGATCCAGATTCTGATCACTGGGTTTGGATGTCGTTGCGCAGCCTTGAAAGATGACAGCACACAAAGAAAGCGCGATAATAATTAATCGGTTATGACTTATTATCAAATTTCTATCTCTCAAGATTCTGGTGCTCTCGTTCATTTACTAGTAAAACAATCAGTTTTGAGAAAAACATAATAACCGTAAGAAACCATTAATCTTCAAACTTCTTTCAGCATGGGTAAGCGGCACGCTATCAACCTGTTATTCAGTAACCATTCAATTTCATCCATCAATTAAAACCGCAATCCAGGTAAGCCGGTGTCTTGGCATTCAGAAAATCAAGGATCATTCGCGTTGGCGGTGTAATCATGCGATCCCCTGAACCAACACAAGTAACGTAGGCACCCAATCACAACAGGCAATCCTTTCTCTGCGTGCCTTGAATGCCTCTGAAACTTTGAGCGGCAGTAAGGGTCAGGCATCTCATTTAACCTACGTTCCACAGCCGCATCTACCAGCTTGTTCCTACGCGCATTTCCGGTCAAAATAGATTCGGTCGAAGTATACACTACTACCTCAACATCATGCTTTGCAACCTCAGTAAAAATAGTCCGGGTCCCTTCAAAATTAATGAGATTCAAATCACTTTTTTTCTGCATCCGTAAGTTTGGATAGCCGCCAAATGATAGAGTCCCCGAACTCCTTTTAACGCTTTACGAACCACATAGCATCACAAATTGAGCCACAAACCGCTTCCACATTTGCAGGCAAGAAGGGTACTCAGGCAATTCCGGAACCCTCACAGTATCACCCTTCTCCAGCAACTGCCTGACTAAATGTGACCTTATGAATCCACCACCAGTCACTAAAGAGCGTCGGTTGCTCATAATAATCTCCACTTGCGCAGTCAGAAAGTACTTCTGCAATCAGAAATGTTTTATAAACAGATTGTTCAGATCAGGATTTGACCCGTTTTGACTTGATATGCTGACAAAAAGTGACTGACTCTATAACCAGACATAAAATTAATAGCTCTCCGTTTTTTATACCCAAAAGAGGCAACAGGCACGCTTTGCTGACATATTTAGCATGATTAAAATTACGGCTATTTTAGCTTTCTCTTTCTCCATGCACAATTTCTACTAATTTTAAAGCCTGCAGCTCCATCTCAATAACAAAATCATCAACCTTTGCACGAAAATGGCGATAAAAAATCATGCTGGGAATTGCCACGAGTATGCCAAATGCCGCATTATACAAAGCCACAGAAATTCCATAAGCAAGCTGCGTTGGATTGCTGCCGGTAGGGGAGTTCGAACCAAAGATCTCAATCATACCCACCAGCGTGCCAAACAAACCCATCAGAGGACTCAATGCGGCAATAGTCCCCAAAGTTGTCAGATAACGGCTCAGGTCATGCGCAATCACACGGCCTGATTCTTCAATCGATTCCTTCATGACTTCGCGCGTGCTTTTTACATTTTTAAGTCCGGCAGCAAGAATCTTTCCCAAAGGAGAATGTTTCTGTAAGCGCGAAATCATCTCAGGGCTTGCGCCACTTTTTTTATATTCATTTAATACCCTGGGTAATAACTCTTTTGGAGAAATAACACTTAACCGTAATGTCCACATACGTTCACCGATGATGCCCATGGCAACTATGGAAGCAATAATGATCGGCCAGATTGGCCAGCCAGCCGCTTGAATTAAAGATAACACGCGATAATCTCCTCAGTAACTATGGATCCGGGAGTCTGACGGGCTCCCAGGTATTATTCGGTAACTTACGATACTACCTGATTTGCTTATTTTATAGCCTACGCGACCAATTTGGCATGTTAATGTATCTTGATAGCGTATTTTCAGCAAGAAAGCAGCTAATTTTCTATCCA
>CAKKRO010000047.1:0-1379 GCA_919902625.1 Nitrosomonadaceae bacterium | reverse complement strand
ATGTATTCTGGCGATAGAATAGGCAACCCCAGCAAGGCATGCAAATTATTTCAAAATACCAAAATGAATCTGCTTCCAATATCTAACAACGCGCATAAAGTGCTGACTGTCAGCGAGCTGAATCGCAGCACCCGGCAATTGCTGGAACAGAGCATCCCTTTACTCTGGGTAAAAGGTGAAATTTCCAATTTAAAATGTTATCAGTCGGGTCATTGGTACTTTTCTCTCAAGGATGCCGGCGCACAAGTCCGTTGCGTCCTCTTCAGCCACAAGAATCAATATATTGATTGGCAGCCTCAAGATGGCATGCAGGTAGAAGTGCTTGCACTGGTCACGCTCTATGAAGCCCGCGGTGATTTCCAGTTAAATGTTGAAACCATGCAGCGGGCTGGTTTAGGTGAGTTATTTGAGGCATTTGAACAGCTTAAATCCAGATTGGAGAAAGCCGGATTATTCAGCGCCGCGAATAAAAAACCCTTGCCATTGTTTCCCAAACAAATCGGCATCATCACTTCTCCAGATACCGCGGCGCTACGTGACGTGCTATCCACCTTACAACGCCGCATGCCATCATTGCCTATCATTATCTATCCCGCTCCGGTGCAAGGGAAAACAGCGGCAAGCAGTATCGCCAAAGCAATTGAGATTGCTTGCCAGCATGCGGAATGTGATGTGTTGATACTTTGCCGTGGTGGCGGCAGCATTGAAGATTTATGGGCATTTAATGAAGAAATTGTCGCGCGGGCGATTGCCGCCAGTTCTATACCGGTCATCAGCGGTATCGGTCATGAAACAGATTTTACCATTGCAGATTTTGCCGCCGATGTCCGCGCACCCACACCAACTGGAGCGGCTGAACTGGCCGGCAGGGATTATAAAGAACTCCATCATCACCTGAATGCCTTGCATTCACGTATGTATCGCGTCACCTTGCATCGCATTGAATACTTGATGCAACAAGTGGATATCCTGACCCATCGCCTGATTTATCCGGGAGATCGGATCAAAAATCAGTTCTCTCATTTGCAGCATTTGCAGGATCGGCTCATCAAAACCTGGTCACATCAATTCGACAAGAAACACTGGAAACTGCTTGAATTCAATCAGCGTTTATCGGCTGCAAGCCCTGGCACTGCCCGGTTAGAAGAACAGCAAAATGAACTTGCGCTGCGATTCCACCGCGCATTTTCACACGATCTCGAAACACGGGCAGCCAGCCTGCAACATTGGCAAGCGCAATTATCCAGCCTGAACCCGCAAGCGGTACTTGAACGAGGTTATAGCATCACCTATACCATGCAAAACACAGTGATCCGTGACAGCAAACAAATTAATTCCGGTGATAGAATTCAGGTAAAATTCGCGCACGGAATGTGTGA
>CAKKRO010000046.1 GCA_919902625.1 Nitrosomonadaceae bacterium | reverse complement strand
CTAGTGCAAGCGAGGGAACATTCCTTTTAGCCCACGCATCATTTTAGACATGCCGCCTTTGTTCATCATTTTCATCATCTTCCTGGCCTGCTCAAACTGAGCCAGCAGACGATTCACTTCTTGTACAGAAACGCCTGCTCCTGCGGCAATCCGACGTTTACGTGAAGCTTTAAGAATTTCAGGTTTGGCACGTTCCTGTCGCGTCATGGAATTAATAATGCCTTCCGTTCGACTAATAACTTTATCATCCACTTTTACATTTTGTGCCGCCTGGCTTAACTGGGCAGGTAGTTTATCCATTAAGGCATTCATACCCCCCATATTTCTCATTTGCTGGAATTGTGCCTTGAAATCATCCAGGTCAAATCCCTTACCTGATTTCATTTTTTTCATCAGCTTCTCAGCTTCTTGCTGATCAGCAGTACGATGTGCTTCCTCAATCAACCCGAGCACGTCACCCATGCCCAAGATACGCGATGCCATCCGATCAGGATGAAATGCTTCAAGTCCGGTCAATTTCTCAGCGATACCCGTAAATTTGATGGGTTTGCCCGTAATATGCTTAACCGATAGTGCGGCGCCGCCGCGCGCATCACCATCCAATTTGGTGAGAATGACGCCCGTTAAGGGTAATGCGTCTGAAAATGCTTTGGCGGTATTAACAGCATCCTGTCCTTGCATCGCATCAACAACAAACAAGGTTTCAATCGGTTTTAATAGTGTCTCGAGTTCGCTGATTTCTTGCATCATGGCTTCATCAATACCTAACCGGCCGGCAGTATCAACGATCATCACATCATGATGATGTTTGCGCGCATAATCCAATGCAGCCATACCAATTTCGCCCGGTTTTTGCCCGTCCTTGACGGGAAAGAAATCAGCTCCTGTTTGACTGGCCAGCAGTTCTAACTGATGAATAGCAGCGGGACGATAGATGTCGCATGAAACTAATAATACTTTCTTTTTCTTTTGCTCCATTAACCATTTGGCCAGTTTGCCGCTGCTGGTAGTTTTACCTGCACCTTGCAATCCAGCCATGAGAATAACGGCAGGTGGCACTGTAGAAAGATTAAGATCAGCTTTCTCTCCACCCATAATGGCAATGAGTTCCTGATGAACTACTCCGACTAAAGCCTGGCCAGGTGTGAGGCTCCCCATAACTTCATGGCCAATCGCCTTTTCTTTGACGCATGCAATGAAATCTTTGACTGTCGGCAAAGCGACATCAGCTTCCAGCAATGCCAGACGAACCTCACGCAATGCTTGCTGAATATTGCTTTCGGTGAGTCTCGCTTCACCCCGTAACGTTTTAACGACACCGGCAAGTCGACCCGTAAGATTGTCAAACATACTCAAAACCTCATAAAAATAAATAGCTGTAGAACAATGCGATAATTCAAATTTTATTAAATATCCCGGTTAGCTCTTTGAATTTGTCAAAGTGACATGTAGACTAAACAGCTATTTCTGCTTCTTAAAATTCGCACTATCGATGACCAGCATTTTAACTTATCTCGCAGCCTTTTTGCTTTATATACTGATCGGTTGGTATTTCTGGCGAAATACTTGGAGTCAATCATCACCGGATACAAGTGATCGTGTGCTGGTTACTGTTACCTGGGCGCATTATGCCATGCTTGCTCCTTTGGTATTGCATGCCATAACACTTTATCAATCAATGTTTGTCGGTATGGGACTCAGTTTTGGTGTAGGTAACGCGATTTCATCCATTGTCTGGTTGACAGCATTTATTTACTGGTTTTCAGGTTTTTTCAATCGCTTGCGAGGATTGCAAACCCTGGTTGCGCCAATAGCGGCGGCGGCGGCAATCGCAACTTTATTACCGCTGGTTTTCCCGTCCCTGCGTCCTCTTGAAAACACTGATTTGCCAGCATTCAAAGCGCATTTGCTGGTTGCCATGATGGCCTATAGCTTGTTAACGATAGCGGCGTTACATGCCTTATTGATGACCGTGGTAGAACGGCATTTGCACCGTCCCGCGACCCATTCGATACTGACGAATTTACCGCCTCTTTTGGCGATGGAAAAGCTATTATTCCATATTATCTGGGCTGGATTTATTTTACTGACCCTGACGCTCTTAAGTGGCGTAGTGTTTTCAAAGGAAGTATTTGGCCAGCCGCTTACATTTTCACACAAAACGCTGTTTGGCTTTATCTCCTGGGGAGTATTTGCAGCCTTACTGATCGGTAGACAACTCTATGGCTGGCGGGGGCGTATAGCCATTCGCTGGACCTTGGCAGGATTTATCATATTATTGTTGGCCTATATTGGCAGTAAGTTTGTTTTGGAGATCATATTGAATCGTTAACAATTGATGGGAAATATTTTTGTTAATAAAGGATACTGCTAATTTTTCTGTAATCTTGGTATGGGGATCAGACAGCATGGAGAGCGACAGGTTGTCTGTCAGGATAATTGCTGAGTTGATATCCCTGCCATAATCTATTGGCAATAAATGTAGCAATCGCATTGGCGTGCTGCTCAAGTCCCGGATTGCCTAATTCAAAAGTTGTTTGGTGAAAAAGGTGCAGCCAACGTTCAAATAATTCCGCTGTAAGTTCAGGTAAAACAATATGCTTAGGCATTGGGGCGCCACGGAACCGGCTGGTTCCGCGCAACTGGGCAGACCAGAAATTAGTCATCTGCACAAAGTGGGCATCCCAGTCAATCACATGTGCTTCAAAAATGGGACCCAGTGAAGGGTCTTTTCTGGCTTTTGCATAGAAGGTATGAACAAGTTGCGCTATTTCTTCTTCAGTATATAAACTTGGGTCTGGTGTTGTGAATGGCGGTTGACTCATCATGTTGTTAAGGAGGTTCCTGGAAAATTGGTACGGATTAAAAGAAGATCTGTAATGATCGATAAAGGGACTAAACTATATATATTATAAATAAGTCTGCAGCGTGTTTTTCGATTAGACGGACAAGTTTATCTTTCGATGTTCGGATTGTCCAATTCTGAATTAAATTGAATTATTCCATATCGATAATCGTGAGGGCTGTCTGGCTTGGGGATATCAATTAACATGAAAAATTTATCGGGAAAGGCATTGCTGGTTGATCCGGCACTGACTAAATCAACAGCATTCACGCGAGAAGAACGCGAACAATATGGTCTGCGCGGATTACTTCCCTATGATATTGCGAATATAACCAAACAAAAAGAACGTGTTCTGGGCAGCATGCGGTGCAAAAGCAGTGCCATTGAAAAATATATCTTTCTAAATGCCTTGCTGGAACGCAATCAACGGCTTTTTTATCGAACAATGATTGATCATATTGATGAAATTATGCCGTTGGTCTACACCCCGACCGTGGGTGAAGCCTGTAAAGAATTTGCTCATATTTTCAGGAATCCACAAGGATTTTATATTACACCTGAAGATCGTGGAGATATTGCAACCATTTTGGGGAATTGGCCTGAACAAGATATTCGGGTAATTGTGGTTACGGACGGGGAGCGTATTCTGGGTTTAGGGGATCTGGGTGCCAATGGGATGGGGATTCCAATAGGCAAAATTGCTTTGTATGTGGCCTGTGCTGGGATTAATCCTGCGCAATGCATACCCATCATGCTGGATGTGGGTACTAATAATGTACCTTTGCGCGAAGATCCGCTTTATCTGGGCTATCCCTATCCGCGGATCAGCGGTGAGGAATACCGCTCATTCATTGATGAATTCGTCCGGGCCGTTCAATTCCGCTTTCCGAAGGCATTGATTCAGTTTGAGGATTTCCTGACACCGCATGCGTTTGAATTTTTAGATCGCTATGGCAAGCAGGCTCGGTGTTTTAACGATGACATACAAGGCACCGCCGCCGTTACACTGGCAGGTATTTATACTTCATGCCGCATTACGCGGAAGAAATTTTCTGATTTGAACATCATGTTTCTGGGCACTGGTTCTGCAGCGGGCGGTATTGCGGAATTGATGGTGGATGCATTCTGTGCAGTTGGATTAAGTCAGAGACAAGCCCAAGAACGGTTGTGGTTTATCGACAGAAAGGGTCTGGTGACGTCGAGCAATGAAAATATTAAACCGCGCATCAAGCCGTATGCTCATGAACATGCCACTTGTAGTTTTGTGGATGCCATCGGCGACATCAAACCTGATGTACTAATCGGTGCTACCGGTGTGGCAGGTACGTTTAATGAGGCTATTGTGCGTAAGATAGCTGCGGTGAACGAGCGCCCGGTTATTATCGCATTATCGAATCCAACTTCACATACGGAATGTACGGCTGAGCAGGCTTATCAATGGAGTGACGGGCGGGTGATTTTTGCCAGTGGCAGTCCTTTTGATGCCGTGCAGTATAGAGATAAGCTATTTAAACCTGCACAGGGCAATAATGCCTATATTTTTCCCGGCATAGGTCTTGGTATTCTGGCCAGTTCCGCGCGTCTTATCACACAAAGTATGTTTTTAGCGGCAGCGGGAGTATTAGCAAACACCGTTACAGATCAAGAAATTGAGACCGGGGCGATTTACCCTGCGCTCACACGAGTGCGTGAAGTATCACGTGCCATCGCAGTAGCCGTTT
>CAKKRO010000045.1 GCA_919902625.1 Nitrosomonadaceae bacterium | reverse complement strand
GTAGAGTTCATCTTTATGTAAAAGCCGTTTCTTTTTCAACGCTTCCAGATATTCATCGGATGTATTCTCGGCGCCTTCCTCGATTCTAAGAATCTCCCGATTGATATCATGGTATTCCTCAAACAAACGTGCAAAATGACTATTGCTGGTTTTAAGCTCATGTATACGGTCATGATATTCCGGGAATTCGTGGTGTAAATCATGTTTTTCTATCATTTGCTGATTCCTCACTTTTTTATCATTTCAGTTAATAGGGCCATCATGGATTGGTTACAAACATTTAATACTGATCTGGATCAAAACTCAAGTGGATCGACGTCCAGCACCCAGCGCACCTTATGAGTGGGCAATGTGTTAATTTGTGTCACCCATTTAGCCAGAAATTCCTGTAATTGCCTGCGTGAAAGGGATTGTACCAGCAGGTGCGCGCGTTCCATGCCCTTTAAACGTATCATTTGCGCTGGAACCGGATCAAATATCTCGATTGATTGCGATGGCTCGGCAAGATGAGAAGCCTGAGTTAGAAAATCCAGTACGACTTGAATGTTGCGGGCTTCAGCGCGTAGTAGTGCCTGATAAACAAAGGGTGGGAATCCGGCCATTTTTCTTTCAGCCAATAGAGTTTGTGCCAGTGCATCATAATCGTGCCGCTGAAGCGCATGATACAGCGGGTGATCAGGAAATTCGGTTTGGATGAGCACATGACCCGCTACATTGGCTCGTCCTGCTCGTCCAGCTACCTGCATTAATTGCGTAAATAAGCGCTCACTGGCACGAAAATCGGTGCTGTAAAGTGAAGCATCAGAGTTCAGGATACCCACCAGTGACAGATTAGGAAAATCGTGCCCTTTGGCGAGCAATTGCGTACCGACCAGAATATCCACTGCCTGCGCATGGATCTGTTGCAGAATGTTGTGCCATGCATTCTTACGGCGAATACTGTCCCGGTCGATACGTAAAATACGTGCATCGGGAAAACGTGCCGCCAAAGCATCTTCCACGCGCTGGGTGCCTTGTCCGAAAGGTGCGATATCCTGATTCCCGCAGTGTGGGCAGGCACGTGGAAAGTGTTCCTGATGACCGCAATGATGGCAGCATAGCTGTTTGTCACGTAAATGAACAACCAGGCGGCTGGAGCAGCGTTGACAAGTTGCCGTCCAGGCGCAGGATTTGCAAAGGAGCACCGGCGCATAGCCGCGTCGATTGATAAAAATGAGGCTTTGGTGTTTCTCTGCGAGACATTTGTCTAAAGCCTTGATGAGTGGATCGGATAAGCCCTCCTGGATTTTATGAGTGCGCGTGTCAATACACTGAATCATGGGTAATGCGGCATTCTCTATGGCACGGGATTGCAACCGCACACTCCGATAGCGGCCATTTAACGCGTTGTAATAACTTTCCAGTGAAGGTGTGGCGGAACCCAATACAACAGGAATATCAGTCTGTCTGGCACGAAAAACCGCCAGATCCCGTGCTGAATAACGCAACCCATCTTGCTGCTTGAACGAACTATCCTGTTCTTCATCGACGATGACCAATCCCAGATGGGGTAGCGGGGTAAAAACCGCGAGGCGGGTGCCCAGTATGATTTTGGCTTCACCTCGTTGCGCTTGTAGCCAGCCTGATAGGCGTTCGGTGTCATTGAGCCCGCTATGCAAACTGACCAGATGGGTGGTTGGGAAACGTGCCCGGAAGGTTGCTTCCAGTTGCGGTGTTAAACTGATTTCAGGAATGAGTACCAGCGTTTGCTTGCCTTGAGCCAATACTTGCTCAATGATTCTGAGATAGACTTCGGTTTTCCCGCTGCCTGTTATGCCGTGCAGTAGCCAGGTATTGAACTGTTTGATCTCAATTGTAATGGCATTAACAGCGATCTGTTGCTCATGGGTCAAATGGGGGATCTTTGCAGTTTTGGGTAGCGTAACAGCAGGAACAGGTATTATGGATACCCAACCCAGTTGTATCCATTCTTTTAACAGTTTGAGGGCGCGCGGCGAGATTTGCTTCGCATCGGCGCGGGTCAGTACGGCTGAATGATTGAGTTCGGTAAATAATCGGCGGGCTACGCGATTCCGGGCAGGAATGCTGGACAGTTCAATCTGTTTTCCTGTTTTAGTAAGGCTGAATTGATAGTTATTCGAGGATTCCTTCAGTTTAATGGGTTTATTGCCACGTAATTTACCCGGCAAGCCGTTCATGACAACCATGCCCAGCGGGTGATGATAGTAATGGCTGCAGAAGTGGAATAAATCAAGTAATGCAACGGGTAATGGCGCCACGTCCCTGAAAATATCTTGAGCTGATTTAAGTTTCTCAGGAGGGACTTGAGTCTCAGAACTGACTGCGATGATGATCCCGGTCAGCCATTTCTTCCCAAAGGGCACACATGCGCGCAGGCCGACATCGTGCCCGGTAGCATCAGTTGCTTGATAATCAAATAACGTGTCGACAGGGATATTCAGTGCGACACGAATAATGGGCATAGTTAGATAGAGTGAATGGGTCCGGTTGGATTGATTCAATAAACTAACCTATGTCAGTGTGAATAGCTCACCGAAAACCGGATAGCTTCCGGCGAGCGCAGAATTTCAGAGTGCTCTGTTTATTTGGACACTCGATAAACGGTTACAGATTCTTCGCCTTGCTTATCAAGCTTGGCTGTGCTTCCATCAGCGCTGATATTAAATCCAATCGGTGTATTGTTATCCAGATCTGAGAAGCCGGCACATCCGTTGGTGTTATAAGTAAAGCTCGATAAATTCAATCTGCTGGCGCCTTTGTCATAGGTATATGAAGAAAATTCAATGCCGGGTTTTGCGCACTTTTCTTGATCAGCACGTTGAGTTGCCCCTGTCGGATCAATCATCAGGAATTTACCGTTCGGGAAGAAAACCAAGGTTTGTGTTTTGATGGCATCATCGTCGTAGGCCCAGGCACCCACGATACCGGAAGCATCATTATCGATTTTCGAGTAGCGTGTTTCTTTGACTTCCTTGGGAGCAACTTCATTTTCATCACTGAGCTCAATCGGTTTGGCGATATGGAAGAGTTCGCCAAATACACTGGTTTTTTCTCTTTCTCTTTGAACCGTCACAATGTCAGAGTTAATCAATTCGAGGCCGTCGGTGCGAACTCGCCGGGTTGGACCGGGATCTGAAAATCCAGCTTTAAGATTGGTATCCACGGATGGTTTTCCGGCCAGCTTGAATCCCCGGGTATCAAACTCTACCGCATTGACAACGCCATACTCAACACCCGATTGGAATATGGTACGGCCGCCACAGACACGATTTTCATCGCAGGAATCATCAGGTCTGGCGTCACCTTGCAAGTATTCTCCACTGCTATCAGCAGCAACCCGCAAGACACTGGCTGTTTGATTGCTATAGCTTACCCAGATTTGGGCACTGAGAAGGGCGACGCCTTGCGAGAGAAAGTGGGTGCGGGCTTCTTCAGCCGTTTTGACATGGCCATCAATACCACCGGCTTCCATAATGCTTTGCAAGTTTGCTGAATCGGCAAACGTATCGGGGTTAGCCTCCAGGTTAATCGATGTTTTGACTGCGGCGGCGGTTTCACTGGAAATGGATATGCCATTTGAAGCATCGTTATCCGAATCCAGCGATTGCAGAAGAACCAACAGGTTTTGCAGCTTATTGTCACTACCGCCGGCTAATTCAATGGGTGTCGTAATCTGTGAACCTGGGATATTTCCAAGTGTCAAACTGCCCAGTTTAAATTCGATTTTGTCACCATGATTAAAATTAAAAATACCTTTATCATCGGTTACTCCCGATTTTCCGGAAGATGCGGCATAGGAGACGCCGGAGACAGGAGAATCAACCAGTATGCCGGTGGTGGCACCTGTGGGCATAATTCTTGTTGATGAAGTTGATGATGAAGATGTTGCTGCTTTTTCAGTGCCACTGTCACAGGCAGTAAGTCCAACAATAAAAACAGTGGATATTAGATGTACCCATGAATTTTTTCTTAACAGTCGTTTAGATTTCATTAAGATGCTCTCTTTTGATTAATTAAATAATTCAATCTTGTACAATTTATAGTTTGGTATTGATAAATCGCGGATGGATACTAATATTCTACTACCAAGATTGCTATTATAACCAAGCAATCAGTTTTTCGTTCCTAACTTGCTTAAATGGGTTTTAAATTTTTGTCTTTTCGTGTATTTTCGCCGCTAATTTTTTATTCGGGAGATATAAGGTATTTATATGTCTAACATGGCTGAAATCTCACAACTGACGGAGATGTCAGTACAACTTCCAGTTGATTGGTATTTGGATCCGAAGGTCCTGCAGATTGAGAAACGCATTTTGTTTGAACAAGGTCCAGGTTACGTGGGACATGAAATCATGATACCCAATATTGGGGACTATTATGTGCCGGAGTGGATGAATAATGCCAGGGTGCTGGTACGTAATGAAAACGGCATCGAATTACTTTCCAATATCTGCCGCCATCGACAGGCGCTTTTGTTGAAAGGGAGAAGCAATGCCCGAAGTATTGTGTGCCCCATTCATCGCTGGACTTACGCATTGGACGGTAAATTGCTGGGCGCTCCTCATTTTGATCAAAATCCATGTCTTAACTTGGGTAAGACGCCGCTGCAAAACTGGAATGGATTGTTATTTAATGGACAACGGAAAGTCTCGCAGGATATGGCCAAATTGAGTGTACTGAAAGATTTTGATTTTTCCGGTTATATGCTGGATCGTATTCAAATTGATCAGTACGACTGTAACTGGAAAACATTCATTGAAGTTTATCTGGAAGATTACCACGTGGATCCTTATCATCCGGGGCTAAGTCATTTTGTTAATACCGAAAAGCTCGAGTGGGAGTTTGGCGATTGGTATAGTGTACAGACGGTCGCGATAAATAATGCCCGTTTACAGCGATCAGGCAGTCCGGTGTACGCCAAATGGCATGAACAGGTTTTACAGCAGACAGAAGGGAAAATACCTCCCTATGGGGCGATATGGCTGCTTTATTATCCCAATATCATGCTGGAATGGTATCCCCATACATTAGTGATCAGCACCTTGTTGCCTACAGGGGTGGAAAGTTGTACTAACGTGGTTGAGTTTTACTACCCGGAAGAGATTGCGCTATTTGAGCGTGATTTTGTTGAAGCGGAGCAGGCCGCTTATAAAGAAACCGCCATTGAAGATGATGAAATCTGTAAATTGATGACCGCTGGCCGACGTGCATTATATGAGCAGAATATGAATGAAACGGGACCGTATCAAATACCCATGGAAGCAGGAATGGAGCATTTTCATCAATTCTTGCAACGGGAAATAGGATCGCATGTTTGACACATCCGGAATTCCGCATTCCAGGATGATCAGCTAGTGCGCTCAATGTGGATGCTAGTGGCTGCATTTATGTTTGCCTGCATGAGTGTATTGGTTAAGCTGGGTGCGGTCTATTTTTCCAGTACTGAACTGGTATTTTATCGTTCATTATTTGGCGTAGGGATGACCTATTGGGTGATTCGCTATTATCGCCTCCCCATACGCACGCCTCATTGGCGGATTCACTGCTGGCGCGGGATTACTGGGCTTGTCAGCTTGCTGATGTTTTTTTATTGCTTGACTCAGTTGCCTTTGGCAACGGCGATATCACTGAATTATACCTGGCCACTTTTCGTGGCGTTATTCTCTACATTGATTTTGAAAGAGCATCTGCACTGGGTATTAATCTGGACTATTCTGCTTGGCTTTGCCGGAGTTATTCTTTTGTTACGGCCTGCTTTGCCTGAGGATCGCTGGGTTGCCAGTTTAATGGGCGTGGCTTCTGGTTTCTTTGCGGCGATTGCTTATGTCAATGTCAAGCAACTGGGAAATCTGGGTGAATCTGAATGGCATGTAGTGTTTTATTTTACATTGATCAGTACAGTGATCACTGGTGTGTGGTTGTTGCTCACGACATTTAGCCCGGTTACATGGCATGGTCTATTATTATTGGTGGGGACAGGTGTGACAGCCACATTGGCGCAACTGGCCATGACGCGAGCTTATCATCAAGGCACCACGCTGGTCGTAACTTCATTGGGGTATAGTACCGTATTGTTTGCGAGTCTCTGGGGCATTCTGCTCTGGAATGAGTTATTGTCACCGGCTGCGTGGCTGGGTATGGGATTGATTATTCTGGGCGGATCGCTGAGTGGCATCTTGGGTTTTAAACTGTCGCCCGTTGTTGTGCAAAAATAACCGTGGAATCTATTAAATCGAAGCAAAATTTGCACCGTATCATTTAATTGCCTATGATGAGGTCATTATCTTTTGAGGTGGAGTCATGATTACTATTCAAAAAAAAGACAACCTAGTTATTGTGGCAGTAATTGGTGAGTTTACGTTAACGGACTATCACGAGTTTGAGCAACAGGTGCTTTATCAATCACACTTTAATGGCAAGGCAAATCTTATATTTGACTGGCGGGATATGCTGGATTACACCGTTGATGTCGCATGGGAAGAAATCAAATTTATGCGCGAGCATGGCAGCGAATTCAATCGGGTGGCCGTTGTCACTGATGATGAATGGCAAGCCTGGGGCGCCTGGGTTTTTAATCTTTTTGTTAATGCAAATGTATCCGTGTTTAGTGACTATGATGCAGCCGAGGAGTGGGCTTCTGAAATGGTGAATAGTTGATTGATTGTGGTCTATGAGTGGACTGTGTCGTTGTACAGAAGATACAGCCCACTCAAATTCGATATTCTCAAGTCTGTTTAACCCGTAAGAAAAAATTACATGGATGAGTTTGTTTTTGCCAGAGTATTACATATTCTGGGCGTAGTGCTTTGGATGGGCGGTGTCGCCATGGTGACCACCGTACTATTGCCTACTCTGGCGCGTATGCAATCGGCAACTGAAGCGATGGTTTTTTTTGAGCAATTCAAGAGACGATTTGCGGCACAAGCGCGATTTTCCACATTATTCGTTGGCTTAACTGGTTTTTATATGGTGTACATACTGGATGCTTGGCACCGTTTTACACAATGGCAATACTGGTGGATGCACACCATGGTGTTGATCTGGCTGTTATTTAGCGTAATGTTGTTTGTAATGGAACCGCGTGGCCGACGCCGGCAAACTAACGCATTCGTGCAGACAAATGTTTCCGCAGAAACATTTGTCAGAATTCAGCGCAAGCATCTGGTTTTATTAATGCTGAGCTTGCTTACCATCGCTGGTGCCGTGGCAGGCAGCCATGGCTGGTTGATATCAGGAGGTTGAGCATGAGTTACGCATTGCTAAAAATGATTCATGTCGGCAGCGTCATCGTCAGTTATCTGTTGTTCATCCTGCGTGGCATCTGGATGATGCAAGATTCGGAGAATTTGCGCCAACGCTGGGTAAGAATCTTGCCACATGTCGTGGATACCATTTTGCTGACCAGCGCAATTGCGTTAGCGATGATCATTCAACAAAGTCCGCTGAGTGATTCCTGGTTAACCGCCAAAGTGATCGGTTTACTGCTTTATATCTGCCTGGGCATGGTGGCTATGCGATTCGGTCAAACCCGGCAAACAAAAATGATCGCCTGGGTTGCGGCACAGTGCGTATTTATCTATATCGTTCTGGTTGCGCTGACCAAAAGTCCCGTATTGAGCATCTTTTAACCGGCAACGCTCCTCTGCCCTGAAAAATTAAGCAACAAATCGATGGATTTCTCTCATTTCCGCCTTGAAAAAGCCAGATATGGCCAAGTACAAGCCATATGTGATCTGGTGAATCTGACTTATCGGGGGGGAGCAGGTTGGACAAGGGAAACGCATATTATTCAGGGCGACAGAACGGGCCGGCAAGAAATAGAGACTGCTTTATCTAATCCCAATGCCCATTTTTTTGTCGTTAATCAGTCTCAAACCCTGGTTTCGTGTATTTATGTCGCCAAGGAAAAAGAGGACGCTTATATCGGATTTTTTTCAGTTCACCCCAGCCTGCAAGGAAAAGGGTTTGGCAAGCATGTGCTTCAGCAGGCCGAGACATTTGCTCTGCAGAATATGGAAATACAAAGATTTGTGATGTTCGTGGTTTCTCAGCGCCCGGAGTTAATCGCATTTTATGAGCGCAGAGGCTACTCCCGCACGGGTCGAATTGAGGATTATCCGTTGCATCGGGGTATTGGGGTGCCAAAAGTCAC
>CAKKRO010000044.1 GCA_919902625.1 Nitrosomonadaceae bacterium | reverse complement strand
TGCGCCTTCAGCGGTTTGTGACAGTGAGATACCGTCATTCGCGTTACGCACCGCCTGATTCAAACCACGGATCTGTGAAGTCATCCGCTCGGAAATCGCCAGACCCGCCGCATCGTCCTTGGCGCTGTTAATGCGCAGGCCGGATGATAAGCGTGTCAGGGATTGATTCAATGACGTTTGCGATGTGTTGAGGTTACGCTGTGCATTGAGTGAAGCTACATTAGAGTTAATAACTTGTGGCATTTGGGTTCTCCTTTTTTGTATCTATATAATTTGGCATTATTGCCAGTTCCGTTGGTTTTCCCTGCAATCCAAGAAGGTTTTTAACCACCGTTGTTGCAGTTATCGGAATCCATTTTGAAAAGTTTAGGGTTTTATATTTCATAATTTTTATCGAATCAGTTGGTTTGTAGGATCGGTTCATGGTATAAATTGTTTCTTTCCCGCAAAGTTGTCTTGTAAAATGCGATAAATATTCAGTCAGTTAATTGGAAAAGTTAATTTTAGTAATGGTATCGGCTTCAACCGGCGAGGGGGCTGAGATGATCAATGAAAAAAAATTGAAGATATTAATGGTTGAACAGTCTGCACAGGATGCAGAACGGGTGCGGCAGCTACTTACCCAAGGCGGGCTGCAGCCGGATTGCCTGCGTGTCGCAACAGTTGCCGCTTTACGCGATGCGCTTTTGGGCCATGACTGGGATGTGATTTTATCGGATTATGATTTGCCGCAACTGGGCGCGCAGGATGTTTTACAAGCCCTGGAAAGCCGGGACCTGGATATTCCCCTGATCATCGTGTCCAGCCATGTGGGTGAAGAAGCGGCGGAACATATCATGGCCTTGGGCGCCTATGATTTCGTGATGAAAAGCAATCTTGCCCGGCTGGTGCCGGCAATACGGCGCAGTTTGCATGAAGTGGAAAATTACCAGCGCTTTATTACAGCACAAGCTGCACTACAAAAAAGTGAAGCCCTTTTTCAGGCGATTACATCCAATCTTCCCGGCGTTGTTTTTCAGTTTCTGTCAACGGTTGATCATCAAGCCTGTTTCCCTTATGTCAGCGATGCCAGTGAAACCCTGCTGGGATTGCCGCCCCAGAAGCTGATGGATAGCCCCGGATTGTTTCCCGAATTGATTCTGCCGGATGACAGAGAGTCCTATCATCAGTTGATGAGCGTATCAGCGAAGCAACTTGCAGCCTGGAACTGGGAAGGTTGCATTCAGGTGAAGGGTGATAGTGATATCAAGTGGGTCAGTTTGCGTGCAACGCCCAGGCGGATGCCGGATGGCGCGACATTATGGGATGGCATCATGGTCAATATCACGCGAAATAAACTGACCGAGCGCGAGATTGCACGCTCCCGTGAGCAGTTGGCCGAGTTGTCCTCTTATCTGCAAAAAGTGAAAGAACAGGAGCGCGCCCGGATTGCGCGCGAAATTCATGATGATATCGGGGGAACATTAACAGCCATTAAATGCGAGTTGTTCCCCTGCATGGACACAACACCCAGAAAACCGGAGTTTTACCAACAGAAAGCGAAATCCATTGAGTTGCTGGTAGATCGCGTGATTGATAGCACGCGCCGGATTTCTCTGGATTTGCGGCCGGGTATTCTTGATTGCGGTATCGTCGCGGCTGTTCAATGGCAAGCGAAAGAGTTTAGTGACCGCACAGGGATTACCTGCAAAGTTTCATGCGAGAGCGATGAGATACCGCTGGACCCGGATTTGGCGATAGCCATTTTCCGTGTTTTCCAGGAAACACTGACCAATATTTCCAAGCATGCCCACGCTTCCCGTATTCAGGTGAAACTGGTGGAGCTGGATGGATTGGTTTTTCTTGAAGTGCTTGATAATGGGCAGGGTATTGCTGCTATCGATATGGAAAAACGGAATTCTTTTGGCATCCGGGGCATGCGCGAGCGCTGCCAGCAACTGAAAGGAAGCTTTCATATCGCCGGAGACCCGGGGAAAGGCACTAAAGTGACTATTCTTATTCCTATTCCTGCGGGTAATCCGGACCGGCAAACCGGGCACGTGATTGGTTTGGAGCGTCAATTAAAAAAACCTCCGCATTCTGAAGTGACGATGAAGAAAAAGAAAGTTTCGCGGATTTGAAGAGCCGGAGATATCCATGATAAGTGTGATGATTACGGATGACCATGCCATTGTCCGCCAGGGCCTGAAGCAGATACTCAGCGAAACGGATGATATTAAAGTGACCGGTGAGGCGGAAACAGGGTTTCAGGCAATCAAAATCGCACGGCAGCAAGATTTCGATGTCATGTTGCTGGACATTTCTTTGCCCGATAGAAATGGGATTGAGATTCTGAAGCAGGTCAGGAAGGACAGGCCCAATCTTGCCGTTCTGATGCTCAGTATGCACAATGAGCACGAATTTGCGATTCGCGCGCTAAAGGCGGGAGCCGCCGGTTATCTGAATAAACAAAGCGCGCCTGCACAACTCGTTGTGGCTATCCGTCAGGTAGCGGCGGGCGACAAGTATGTCAGTCCCGCCGTTGCGCAGGAATTGGCCAATACCATTAATTCTGACGTGGATCAGCCGCTCCATGCTATTTTGTCCGACCGGGAGTATCAAACCCTGTGTTTTATCGCTGCCGGTAAAACATTGTCAGAAATGTCTGTCGAGATGTTTCTGAGTCCCAAAACAATCAGTGTTTATCGTGCGCGTTTACTGGAGAAACTTAAATTGACGAATAATTCGGAACTCATTCGTTATGCCATCAAAAATAAACTGGTCGACTGACTGGACGTTATCAATTTACCGGCATGCGCTGTGCCCGGATCTGAACAATTGTTATGAATCAACCCAAAGACGCTAACCCCACACTGATTGCCCGTGAAACACTGCGGCAGCTTGCCTCACTCAAAATTCCTCCCACCCCCGATAATTACCACAAGCTGTACAACCAGATTGCAGGTAATCCAGCACCGGAAGTTGCGGTTAGCTGGGGAAACACAATAGAAATATTGTTGAAGCAACTCGAGAGCCGGCAGGGGGCGCTGACTGTTGTCAAAAAACGCGAAGGGGTTAACCGGGTTCTTGCCAAATTCTCTAAAGACTCCAATCAATTGCATAACAAGCTAAAAGCATTGATTGATTCATGGGGAACATTGGTTGCAACGCCTCAAGAACACGGTGAACCTGTGGAAGGCGCTTCACCGGAAGTATCTCAAGCTGAACCGGATACGCAGAACCCGCAATCAGAGCAGGGCCGGCTAACCGGTCATTTCACCGGTCAGTTATTGGAATTGCTGGCGCAAATACTGGAGCATATTGCGGCCCACCCAGTGGGCGACACCACTTTGATTGAAGAGGCCGGAGCCCTGGCACGTCAGGTACGGACAATTAAAGACAAGCCGGAAATGGAATATTTTGCGACTTGCTTTCAACAGTTCTGCTGCAAATTTGATGCCTATGGTGAGAATGGCATCAAATTACAACAGGGTTTGCTGAGATTGCTCAATAGGTTGATAGATAGCGCTGATGAGTTAATGTTTGAAGATCAATTGGTTAGAAATCAATTCAATAAACTTCGCGAAACAATATCCAGGCCACTGGATCTGCGGGTTATCGCACAAGCTGAGCAGTATCTTGAAGAGATAATGCAAAGACAAGAAATCATCCGGCGTAATTTAGGTGACGCTAAAGTAACTCTGAAACAAATAGTGGTTTCCTTGATCACTAATATTGAGGAACTGACTGATTCTACCGGAGAGTATCAGGAGAAGCTTGAATATTACTCCGAAAAAATCAGTCAAACAGACGATATCAAAGAGCTAAATCAATGGCTTGTGATCATCATGGAAGAAACCGGGCAGATGCAAAAAAGCACATTAAATTACCGCAATGATTTTCTGGCTGCCCGGGAAGAAGTCAATCTGGCGCAGAATAAAATCAATCAGCTTGAAATCGAGTTGCAGGAAATGGGTGAAAAAGTCCATGAAGACCATCTGACAGGCATATTGAACCGGCGTGGTCTGGATGACGCTTTTGAACGCGAAGCATCCCGTGCGATACGTCAACAGGCTCCTTTATGTTATGCACTGCTGGATATTGATAACTTTAAACAACTGAATGATACGCATGGCCATAAAGTAGGCGATGATGCACTGGTATATCTGGTTGAATCGGTCAAGGATACGACGCGGCCTGAAGATATCGTGTCACGTTATGGCGGCGAAGAGTTTGTGATTTTGCTGCCCAACACCGAACTTGAAGAAGCGGTCCATATTTTATCCAGAATACGGCGCAATTTAACCAAGAAGTTCTTTTTGCATGAGAATAAACGTTTGTTAATTACTTTCAGTGCGGGCGTTGCTCAACTGCAGCCGGGTGAGTTGCAGGAAAGTATTTTTAAACGCGCCGATGAGGCCTTATACCGGGCAAAAGAAGGCGGTAAGAATCAAATACTCACATCGGAGTGATCTTCCATTATCCGTTGTTATTCAATAGCTATTTAGCACTTACCGGTTAAATAGCGCCGATTTCCCTTTTTATTCATTCAATCTATTTCCGGTTTGCTCTGTTAACTTTGTTCGCATGGGCAGTCTATACCGGAATGGGTTCTCCTTCGCAATCCAACGAATTACCCCCGAACTGGCGTAGCTGGCATTTATATGATGTCAATTGTGGAGGCGGCAATGCGAGAAGCTATTAAACAGAAACAAAAAAGAATGCTGAGATTGGTTAAATCAGACGATGCGATTAAAAGTGAGCAGAAACCTATGATTGACTCTGAAGACTATTATAAGCAAGTAGAGCGCTATGCTGAGCAGATCCGGAAAACAAGCAGCGCAGATGAGATTATCAGGATCCTTGACATCGTGCTATCTGAAACCAAGGGCTTGAGATTTAGTGATGAAGTATTTGCTGCGCAGGAGCAAGTGAAACATGCGGAGCAGAAAATCGAATCATTAAAAAGTGAGCTGGAGCAATTGCGAGAGATCGTACAAACCGATCAAATGACCGGCGCGTTCAATCGTCGCGGACTTGATGAGATTTTCAAGCGCGAAGCGGCTCGTGCTGACCGGAATGCGCAGTCATTGGGAGTGGTCCTGGTTGATCTGGATAACTTTAAACAGATCAATGACAATTTTGGCCATCAGTACGGGGACAGTGTGCTGATCAGCCTGGTTGCTGTTGCGAAGGAAACATTACGTCCTACGGATATTGTGGCGCGTTTTGGCGGAGAGGAATTTGTTATTTTATTGCCCGATGTGGAAATGGAAGAGGCATTAACTATTATCCATCGGCTACAGACTAATCTGGCAAAAAATAACTTTCTGCAGAAAGATAGCCAATTCATGTCGATAACGTTTAGCGCAGGTATTGCATTACGTTCATTCGGGGAACATCAGAATTCAGTCATTAATCGCGC
>CAKKRO010000043.1 GCA_919902625.1 Nitrosomonadaceae bacterium | reverse complement strand
CGGCGATTCTCAGCCCGTCGCTGCTGCTGCCTTATCATCCGCAATACAATCCCCATGGCGTGCAATACCAGAACATTACCGTTCCTGCACTGATCATGTGGGGCGAATTTGACAACATGATGCCCGCAGCGCAGACACAACGGTTTGCCCATGTATTAGGGACGGATGATGTGCAAATTACTTATATTCCAAGAGCAGGGCATTTTCCGGCTACGGACAATCCGGATTGTGTCGCGGACACCCTCATTAACTTTATCCGCCGCGTCATGGGACGCCAAGCGCTGGCTGATATTTATGTGGGGAATCAGGGTATCTGGAAAGGGGATGAGCGTCAGATGATCGAGGAATTGAGGGTTTTACATGGCATTACAGGCTAAAGTATCACGATGGCGCACTGAAATTTTAATCTTCCATAGGCACGCATTTGATTTATGACAACAATGAATGACGGCTTAAATACGCAAACATGGCTGGATGAACATGGCGATTATTTATTCAGTTACGCGCTTTTAAGAGTGAAAGATACGCATGTTGCGGAAGACTTGGTTCAGGAAACACTACTGGCTGCGGTAACAGCGAGAAATACTTTTTCCAATCAATCCACGGTCAGGACCTGGCTCACCGGCATACTGAAGCATAAGCTGATTGACCATTTCCGTCGGCAAGGGCGTGAGATAGTTATCGCTGATTTGATTGATCAGAACGAAGATGATCATTTAGATCGTTTTTTTGAAGCCAATGGCCGCTGGATTGAGAAACCGGAAGCATTCCCCGATCCCGAATCGGCATTTCAACAAAAGCAATTCTGGAAGGTTTTTCAGGACTGTTTGTCAGGGTTAAAGCCGAGGCAAGCGGAAGTCTTTCTTGCCAAGGAGATTCATGGCATGAGTAATGAAGAAATCTGTAAGCATTTTTCACTCAATCCGACCAATGTTTGGGTATTAATGCATCGTGCCCGCTTATCCCTGCATAAATGTTTAAAGATCCACTGGATAGATTGATCGCTGGAAAATAATATGTTGAATTGCAAACAAGCCAGTTTGCTGGCTTCACGGGCAATGGATGAAAAATTGCCTTATTGGAAAAACAGTATGCTGAAAATGCATCTGCTGTTATGCCGCAGTTGCGCCAATTTTACACGGCAGCTTGATTCTCTGCGTGAAGCTTCTCGTTACTCGAGAATCAATCGTAATTTCCATCTGACTGATGAAGCAAAGCAGCGAATTGAGAATACGCTTAAGAATCAGTAAATTAGTGAGTAATCATAACAAGAAATCATAAGTGGTTTGTAATTGTATGTGATCTCTGAGAAAGAGCCGTAATGAAAAATGATACTGAATGAGGAGAGTAAAAATGCTACAAGCAGTCACTGAAAAAACATCTGAATCGTCAGCTATTTTGTTTGAAATTGGAAAAGCTTTTGGAGGTCATGTTCCCAACGTTTTCAAAGCCTATGCCGCGCATCCTTCATTGCTGGCAGCCAATTGGCAGAAATTCAAGGCGGTGATGCTGCAAGGCAAATTGCGGCGCAAAGTGAAGGAAGCGATTGCGTCGGTAATTTCGTATGATAATCAGTGTAATTACTGTGTCGCGGCTCACAGTGCGGCCCTGCGTAGTCTAAAAATGAGTGAACCGGAAATTGCCGCACTATTTGAAAACATATTACCTGCTGATTTTACGGAG
>CAKKRO010000042.1:2394-4222 GCA_919902625.1 Nitrosomonadaceae bacterium | reverse complement strand
TTTGTGCAAATAAAAAAACTCACATCCATTTTTTCTTTTTAAAGAAAACTAATAGACTTACGCCAATAGCAATAAAAATCACCCACAAAGCGGGATAAGCCCAGCGCCATTTCAGTTCCGGCATATATTCAAAGTTCATGCCGTAAACGCCGGCGATAAACGTCAACGGTATAAAAATGGATGCAAAAATGGTCAGGATTTTCATGGTTTCATTCATTTTGTTACTGATGCTGGAAAGATAAATGTCGTGCATGGCAGAAATTCTTTCCCGGTAAGATTCGAGTGCATCGGTAACGCGCAGCACATGATCATAAACATCCCCGTAATAACGAAGGGTTTTTTCCTGTAATAAGGGCGTGTCTGCGCGCTGGATGGTTGCCAGTAACTCACGCAAGGGGGAGATGTTGCGTTTCATGGAAATCAAACTGCGTCGTATCTGTTGGACGGTTTGCAGCATTTCTTTACTGGAGTTGAACAATATATTGTCTTCCAGAGGATCAATCACATCATCCAGGCTGTCTTCCACAACAAAATATTCGTCAACAATAGTGTCGAGAATAGCGTACGCCAGGTAATCGCTGCCGAATTGCCGCAACCGGCTGTTACGATTCTGGAGATGGCTGTGAATAGGGTCAAATGTGTTATCGGCTTTTTCTTTAAAGGTGATGACGTGATTGGCCAATAGCAGGATACTGATTTGCTCATACTGCAGGCTAAAATCTTTCCCGGGGTTGATGTCAATGCCTTTGATGACCAGATAAAGAAAATCCTCATATTCCTCCAGCTTGGGGCGCTGGTGCGTGCTCAAAATATCTTCCAGTACCAGGGGATGGATATTTAATTCCTGGCCGATATTTTCCACAATATGGATATCACTCAACCCATCGACATTAACCCATGTAATCAGTCCAGTATTTTTTAATTGCTGCAATTCTGCAATCGAAGTAATCTCATGCCGCATCAATGTGTCGGCATTGTATTGTGTGACCGAAATTTTACATTGGGATACATGCTTCTCACCGATATGTATCAATGTGCCTGGTGGTAATCCGGATTTATCCGCGACGCTGCTTAAAACTGTTTTGTCTGTTTCTTGATGCGGGTGGCGCGATGAAGAGAAAGTAAAGTCCATATTAGATCAACCTGGGATTAATGACCAAGATGCTTATTCTAAGAACTTTATTTGCAGTTAGGGAAAATAACCGCAGGAAACAAGTTAAAAAGTGAAAAAAATAGGACTGATCATTAAAGATCAGGAAAATGACGGGTATCAGGAAATATTAAATATTCTGTCCTGATTATTCAGATAGGCCGGATTTGTCGAGATACCCGATCTGGTTTGCAATTCTGTCCTTCTGGAGCGAGCACCAGGTGTTCCAGACTTTACGTGCCTCTTCTACATTACTGAATGTCCATAGCACAACACCATCTTCAGTCATTAGAGTTGCCATTTTATTGGGCCATTCTTTAATCAAGCAATACATTGTTTTCTCCTTAATATGAATTACAAGGAGGAGTTTAATGAGTGAATATGAAAGTTTGATGAAAGAAATATGAAGGATTTATGACAAAACTCAGTGTTTGTGCTGTGTACCTTGTATCTGGCATTCATGTCATGAAAGAAGAAAAAAGGGGATATTATTCCATTGTTTCGTAAATACTTTCCGGTATGGATGGTTATAGTGATGATCGGTATCTTTTTGTGAAACCTCATACACCCAAATACATAACAGGCCACGATGCAGGAAAATGCACGGTTAAAATATCTCTCTGTCCATCTGGATGATGAAGGAAAGAATGTAGTTGCTTCGTTCGCTCCTGCGGAGGA
>CAKKRO010000042.1:0-2294 GCA_919902625.1 Nitrosomonadaceae bacterium | reverse complement strand
TCCATCTGGATGATGAAGGAAAGAATGTAGTTGCTTCGTTCGCTCCTGCGGAGGAAGTGGATAGCATCACCTATGATGATCTTAAAGGAAGTGTGGATGCAGCCGGATTCGGGGAGTACCGGTTAAACGAGTCTGCACTCCATAACGCACTGGTGAAATACACTGCCGGAGAGCCCTTCGTTCTGATTGTGGGTGAGGTCGTTGACGGCGAATTCGACATCAGTATCGACGACAACCAACTGAATGCCTATCTTACCTGCAAACTTCCCTGCGGTGGTACGCCGGTCACACTGGAGCATGTTCTCAAAGAAGCAAAACGCCAGGGAATCATCCAGGAGATTGATCGCACTACCATTGAAATCGCGCTTAAAGAAGGGGGCGAAAATATTTTGATTGCCAGCGGAAGGGCGGCTGTCGATGGGATGGATGCAAAATTTGAGAATCTCATTCCCGGTGCGAAAAAAAGGAGTCCGCACCTTGATGAAAACGGCATGGCTGATTTTCGTGAACTCGGTGGAATTCCGGTCGTTCATGCCGGCGACGCGCTAATGCGACGTATCCTGCCGACCAGCGGAGAATCTGGATTGACTTTATCCGGGAAAACCATCCCCGCAAAACCCGGAAAAGATGCTATGTTCGCGACCAAACTGAGTGGGGTGGAATTTGATCCTGCCGACCAGAATGTATTGGTTGCCGCAATCGATGGTTCTCCGCATCTGCTGGAAAATGGCGCATCTGTGGAACCAATCTATAAAGCCCAAGACGTTGATCTTCACATCGGCAACATTGATTTCCTGGGAACGGTAAATGTGACGGGAGAAGTTCAAACCGGAATGACCATAAAAGCCTCCGGTGACATCCATATCAGCAATACGATTGAAGGTGTCATGTTGATCGCCGGCGGCGATATTGTCGTGAAAGGCGGCATTATCGGGCTGACAGAACGGGGGAAAACAATCCATTCCAGTATCACATGCAAGGGATCGTGCAACGCAAATTTTGTGCAAAACGCGCATATTTCAGCGGGAAACGGTATTTTCATCCGTGATTTCGTCATGCAAAGCGAGCTGTCTGCAAGACACCAGGTCATCATCGGCGACAAGGGCAGTCACAAAGGCAATATCATTGGCGGCGTTACTCGCGCCGGGGTGCTTATCAAGGCCCAGGTCATCGGTTCACCTGCGCGCGCGAAGACAGTGCTCATCGCAGGCGTGGATCAGACCCTGTATAACCGCTTGGCCGCTATCGCCGAAGCCCGTCATCTTGCCGCAGATAAGTTATTGCAAATTGTCAAACTGCTCGATCTGGCACGCGCCAATCCTGATCGTATTCCGGCGGAAACCGCCAAGGCGGCGGAAGCGACCCGTATCGCCATTAATGCTGAATTATCTTCACTCCTGCTCGATGAGAAGGAAGTGAAGCGGGAGATTGCCGCCGGTGAAGCGGCGCAGGTAGTGGCAGAAAAACAATTCCTTGAAGGCACCGAAATACATTTCGGATCAAAACACCAAAGCTTTTTAACCAACAGAGAAGGCGGCATCGTTCAATTGAAGGAAGATAAGCTGGTTTTTACTTAGGAAGTTGTCACCTTACCCAATAGTTGGGTTCTTTTGCTAATGCGCTAACTCCAAAAAGTTTCTTCTATGTTGTGGCGTGATAGATGACTGGCATTTGGCTATTAATTCACTGCCTATTTCCTACGATTCCCTTGATCCGCCAAATACAACCAAGTCCGCACCACGCTATCTGGATTAAGCGATAAATTTTCAATACCCGTTTCAACCAGCCAGTTGGCAAAATCGGGGTGATCGGAGGGGCCTTGTCCGCAAATGCCGATGTATTTATTGGCTTGCAAACAGGCGTTAATTGCCTGGCGCAATAATGTTTTGACGGCTGGGTCGCGTTCGTCAAAGGCTTCTGCCACCAGGCTGGAATCACGGTCGATGCCCAGCGTGAGTTGGGTGAGGTCGTTGGAGCCGATGGAGAAACCGTCAAAGTATTGCAGAAATTGATCCGCCAGCAGTGCGTTGGAGGGAATTTCGCACATCATGATCAGGCGCAAGCCGTTTTCACCGCGTTTGAGGCCATTTTCAGACAGCAAGTCGACAGCCTGCCTGGCTTCGGTCAGGGTTCTGACGAAAGGAATCATGATTTCCACGTTCGTCAGGCCCATTGCATCGCGCACTTTTTTCAGCGCCTGGCATTCCAGTGTGAAACAATCCTGAAAATCCTTGGAGATATAACGGGATGCGCCACGAAAACCGAGCATGGGGTTTTCTTCTTTCGGTTCGTAG
>CAKKRO010000041.1 GCA_919902625.1 Nitrosomonadaceae bacterium | reverse complement strand
TGGAAAACCATTACCACCTGTAACAGCAGGCAAAGACTATGCAAACAGAATGCTTAGCATAGTCTGACCATCCCTGAGTCACCCGATAGAACCTTCTGAACCACTAATAGACACGAATGGACACTAATTTTTAGAACATGAAATGGAGTTGATTTTTAATTATTCGTGTGCATTCGTGGTTGGGGGCTGCAGTAAAAAAACAAAACCCTTCAACCTTGAACCACTAATGGACACTAATATTTTAAAGCATAAAGCGGGGCTGGTTTTGTGGTTATTCGTGTGCATTCGTGGTTAATGGTTTGGTTTCCGGTAGTGGAGTAAAGCCACAAGCCTAAACAATCAAAGTAACTTTACCAGCGCCGCGATAACCGCCACTTGTCCCAGCGCTAAACCGACACTCCATTTAACCAATCGGTTCTCCATTTCCATCAAATCACTTTTTGAAACCAATTGAGTGTCCATTGCTTCAGCAAAAGCATCCTTTTGCGCTTCTGCAATAGCTGCCGCTTGATCGCGAGGCACACCAGCTTTTTCCAGCTTCTCAACAAATTTTAGCGTATCAAATGTAACTGATGCCATAGTATCAGCCTTCCCTTCAAAAATGACCTTCAAGAAAACAATCGATAATATAACACAGTCCTCAGATTTTAAACGTAGGGCACAAGCTAATACCTTAAACCGAAACCACTAATAGACACGAATGAACACTAATATTTTTAGTGCATGAAACGGGGGCTGGTTTTATGGTTATTCGTGTGAATTCGTGTGCATTCGTGGTGGGGGTTGCAGTAAAAACGGAACCCTTAAACCTTGAACCACTAATGGACACGGATGGACACTAATATTTCAAAGCACAAACAAACCCGGCCTTTAGTTATTCGTGTGAATTAGTGTGTATTCGTGGTTCCTTGCTGTATTTGCTTCCGCTTCCAGCACATGCATTTCGACGTACATGCCAGCCGCCGCCGCCATGTTGACCAGGGTATCTATGGCAAACAGATTGATCTTTCCGCGCATGAGATCGGAAACGCGCGGTTGCGTGACGTTGAATAGCTTGGCGGCCTGCGATTGGCTCAGGCTGGCGCGGACGATGTGATCTTTCAAAGCCATCATCAAGGCCGCGCGGAGTTTCATGTTTTCCGCCTCCTCGGGCGTATCCTCAATGGCATCCCATACGCTGGCAAATCGTTCATTGCTCATCGTTCTATCTCCTTCAATAAATCCCGGTAACGTTTCGCGGTCAAATCTAG
>CAKKRO010000040.1 GCA_919902625.1 Nitrosomonadaceae bacterium | reverse complement strand
CAATATGAGTGCATTGGCGGCAGATCGTTATCAGGTACTTCGTAACCACTGAATGCTATTGGAAATTCAGCATTGGTTATCGTACACCCTCCTGCATCATGATGACCTTCATGAGCGAGCATTAACTGTGCATATACCGGTAGCGCTAAAAAAGATGCCAAAACAGCGCCGCTTAATTTTGCTACCCAACCACTTCTAGGAACTACCTTCATGTTCTCTCCAATTTTGTTATCTGTAAGCTAATTTTATCCATTTATGTATGCTCAGAAATTCCGCCCGAACAACTTAGCACGGGATTGTATAACAAAAATTTCAGAATATTAATCGAAATGAAAATTTTTAACTATTTAACGCTTGAATCTCTAAAAAACTTATTTTTTATCAGATACCGTCAGGTTCTACGTACTGCAGGATAATCGCTCATCCACTAATTCAATCCAATGCTTGACAGGTAATGTGGCCCCACTTTGCAAATGCATCAGACAACCGATATTGGCCGTGGCAATTTGTTCAGGTTTATCCGATTCCAATGCATTCACTTTGTTTCGCAGCAATTGTTGCGAAAGTTCAGGTTGCAGAATGGAATAGGTGCCGGCAGAACCACAACACAGATGGGTATCAGGAACAAAAGACAATTCAAAACCAGCCGTCAGCAGGATTTTTTCAACGATACCCCGGATTTGCATGCCATGTTGCAAAGTACAAGGAGAATGAAAAGACAGCTTTGTTTTGTGTGCGCCAGATTCCGGCTTGACTAATCGTTGCAGGTTTTCCAGTTCTGCTTGCAGGATTTCACTGATATCTTTGGCCAAAGCTGAAATACTGGCGGCTTTTTCTGCATAGACTGAGTCATGGCGTAATAAATGCCCATATTCTTTGACAGTCACACCGCAGCCACTCGCTGTTACCACAATCGCTTCCACTTCCTTTTGTTCCACCCATGACCACCATGCATCAATATTGCGGCGCATAGTGTCCACCCCTTCCTGCTGGGCATTCAGGTGATAAGCGACGGCCCCGCAGCAACCCGCATTCCCGGCCTTGATCAACGATATACCGAGCCTATCCAGCACACGGGCGCTGGCTGCATTAATATTTGGCGCCAATGCAGGTTGCACACAACCATCAAGTATCAGCATTTTACGCGCATGCTGTGCTGTAGGCCACGGTTTGGCGGGCTTGGCCCTGGCCGGAACTGCTCTTTTTAGATTTCCTGGTAAAAATGGACGGATCGCTTGCCCTGCTTTAAGCAATGCGCTGAATACGGTCGCATGCGGCAAAATCTTGCGCAGCGTATAGCGCAGCATATCGGATCGAACATCGCGCTTAACCTGTTTTTCGACCATACCACGACTGATATCCACCAATGCGCCATAGCGTACCCCCGATGGACAAGTCGTTTCACAGGCCCGGCAGGTCAGGCAACGATCCAGATGCAATTGGGTTTTCTGCGTGACCGGCTGGCCTTCCAGCATCTGCTTCATCAGATAAATACGCCCGCGCGGACTGTCCAGTTCATCGCCTAAAATCTGATAGGTCGGACAAGTTGCCAAGCAAAAGCCACAATGCACACAACTGCGCAGAATGGCATCGGCTTCTTGGCCTTGTGGAGAATTCTTAATGAAATCGGCGAGTTTGGTTTGCATTTAAAGTTCTGGATAAAGCCGGCCAGGATTAAA
>CAKKRO010000039.1 GCA_919902625.1 Nitrosomonadaceae bacterium | reverse complement strand
GCGGTGCATTGATCCCGTTATTGACGGAATACCGTTGCCCGCAACTCGCCGCCTACGCCCTTTACCCGCAAACACGCCACCTCTCGCAGCGCGTCAGAGCATTCGTCGATTTTCTGGTCAAGCGTTTTGAAGGATTGCCTTATTGGGATTTGTGTTTGCAAGACGCAGAGCATGTGTTAAGAAGCTCCGGTAAATAACGCTGCAAAGCAGTAGTGGTCAGTTTATTTAAACCAAATTAAAAGGGAGCTGACTTTATTGGATCACGATCCCGTTTATTTTCTTAATTCGCGGCCTGTCCCTATGCTTCACCGCAACGACAAGCTCAGCCGCGCCGCTTTTTGGCGTCGGCTGGAGCGCCTTGTTGGGCATTTTCGATGTCCCAGATAATCGTGTCCGCGCTAAAATCTTGTTCATGCGGCCATGCAATTCCGTGATGTGCGGGGCGAACCATACGGAAGTATGACTCATTCATAAGCTCTTTGAATGCACCACCTCCCAAATAGGGTTTGACATCAAAGATACCGGAAATGCCACTGCTCGTTAGAATCTCAATTTGATAATTTTCGAGAGGAATAGCTTTAACTATCTTATCCATAAAATCTCCTATCGCAATGGTTCAATTTTGAAGACAGGCTCGCCTGAAACTGCCAACTTCCAATCCGCCAGCAAGTCTTCACGGTGTATCTCAATCCATGCCTGCACCAATTTCATCTTGGCCGACGGCAGACTGCCGTCAAGTATAGAACCATCGTCAATGGCAATGGTTGCCTCGTATTCTCCATATTCAGCATGAATGTGCGGGCAGTTATGTTTCTTGTTGTCGTAAAAATACATCAAGATCAGAATACCGTAGAACATAGAAATTGTAGGCACTATGGACTCCTTTGTTTGTCCAACGTCTGAATTGAGCGGCCTTGCGCGGCTTTTCGCGCAAGGCCGCTCAAATGATGGGTTGGGCATCTATTTCTTCGGCCGGTACTTTTCTTGGTCGAAACCGCTCACGTCAAAATCAAACACCGGGGCACCTTCCTGGTAAATATTTGCAGCAATACGCACCCTTTTCGCTTTGAGCACTTTTCCTATGAATCTGTCGTAGTTACGGATGAAAATTGTCTCGGTGCTGTTGTCGGCAGCTCCGACCGCTGAATAGTTTGTAGACGGCTCATCGTCGAAACGTACCAGCACGGTGCAGTCTTCATAAGAGCGGCAAAGTATTTGGCCTTTCTCAATGCGGAATATGACGTCTTTGCCATGGCGCGGATGAGTTCTCAGCGATAACGTTGCACGCTGCGTTCCAGAGTAAGGAAAGCCAAAATTCACCATGTTTGAGCTTGATACGTGAGCCTGATGGATGACACCCTTACCCATCGAGTCATCGCCATGGTGGTAGAACCACTGAGAACCAGGCTGGGGCGGTGCCGGTGTCTGACCACTGGATGCAGAGGATGAACTTGTTGGCGCTGACGAGGTTCCGCTTCTAGTGCCCGAAGAAAAGATGCTTGAGAAAGCGGAGACAATCACTACCCCAAGAATAAGGACTCCGATGAGCGTACCGCATCCCATTGGCTTCACGGCAACGCGCGCGCCGCACTTAGGGCAGGCTTCTGCCTTCGAGCTAAATTCTGCCCCGCATTCTTTGCATTTTATGAGTGCCATTGCTTCTTTCTCCTCCCTATTGCTCGTGCGATCCAAGATGCCCAACGTAAAATTAACCGGCTCCGCGCTTTTGCGGAGTCCGGGTTGAATGACGGGTTATGCGTTTTGTATGAGTGTGTACCCATTGGGTTCGTTGTCAAAGCGTTCTGTGTATTGGCCTTTGCTTTTGCAGTATTGCTCGACATACTTTTGAACCTCTTGCATTAAACTCAAGACAATAATTACATGGCTGTTAATTTTTTCCAGCGATGCGCAAAGCGTCGCGAGTTGTTTTTTTGAATTGCCGCCCAATATTTGTTGTAGCTCCTGCTCCTCCAGCGTATTTTTCTGGATCACAAGCGATAGTTCAGCGGAGAAAGTTGCCTTCGTATTTTGAGAAAAACTAAACGACATTGATGTCGGTTGCACATCGTGTTTTCCGAAGTGCCATTTCGCTGGTTGGTGATGCAATATGTTGCGAAGCACCAATGCGAAGTTCATTAATTCATTTTGATGGAAGTTCTCTTTCGCCACGCTGTCGTTATCGGAAAGGGAATGCGCTGTATTCAGATAAGCTTTGAACAATATCCACTGCTCGTCAAAACCATTGCTCTTGGAGAATAGGGCAACGATGTGCCTCATTTCTCTCATGCATGTTTCTGTATTCGTCATGTGGGCTTCCTTTTACGCATAACGTAATATATACGACATGATATGTCCTATAATCTCGCAGAAATGTCGTATATTCTTTATCAACATCAATTATCCTATTGTTATTATTGATGATAACTTAAAACAAGCAGACAACTCTTTCAATCCAATACGACATTGCCAACCGCAAACGAATCATTGGATTATAGAAGCCATAAAGTTTGATTGAAAGCATTATAATCTCCGTTAGGTAACATTTTGTAGTTGCTGCTCTATGAATATAATAACTTTTTAAGTGTCAGTTCTAATAAATTATTCCAATTTCCCGCTCCCCGCATGATAAAATTCACCCTGATTTTTGATTGCCTATACAGCTAACCTGAAATATCAATCCCAGCTTTATCATCCATGATACAACTCACCATTAATGGACAACCGCAGCAGTTTGATGCGCCGATTAACGTAACACAGTTGATCGATCACCTTGCATTGCACGGCAAGCGCATCGCCATCGAGCGTAATGGCGAGATTATTCCACGCAGTCAATTCTCCGAACAAATGCTGGTTCATGGAGATCAACTGGAAGTCGTGGTGGCTGTTGGCGGCGGTTAACGGCGGCGGCCCAATCCCGCTATTTCGCGAATAAACTCTGATACAAAAAAAGAATTTCATGGATAACTTAGTCATTGCCGGTAAAACTTACAACTCCCGCTTACTGGTCGGCACGGGCAAATACAAGGATTTCAACGAAACCCGCGCAGCCGTGGAAGCCAGCGGCGCTGAAATCATTACCGTCGCCATCCGGCGCACGAATATCGGGCAAAATTCCGGCGAGCCCAATTTGCTGGATGTTTTGCCGCCATCGCAATACACCTTACTGCCCAATACCGCGGGCTGTTATACCGTTGACGATGCGGTGCGCACGTTGCGCCTGGCGCGTGAGTTACTGGATGGGCATAGTCTGGTTAAGTTGGAAGTGCTGGGCGATCCGAAAACACTGTATCCGAATATGGTGGAAACGCTGAA
>CAKKRO010000038.1 GCA_919902625.1 Nitrosomonadaceae bacterium | reverse complement strand
ATCCGTTGCATCGGGGTATTGGGGTGCCAAAAGTCACGGGTTTGACGATTGAATATCTTGAGAAGCTTGTGTCGATGTAGAAGCTTGATACATTGCGTTTAAAACTCAGCCGCCATGGCATATATTTTTGTGCAGAGCTACTTCAAGCCAAACGTACCGTTAAAAACTGTTGTAACAGCTTTCCAAGCTGCGTTTGGTCGGCTGGTTTGCTGAGATACTCATCCATACCGGCGTCAAAACATTCCTGCTTGATATGCTCAAAAGCATGAGCAGTTAATGCCACAATCGGGGTTGGTGCTGCATTTTCTTGCTGTTCAAGCGTGCGAATACGCCGTGTGGCTTCAAATCCGTCCATCACAGGCATGTTGCAATCCATTAATATCAAATCAAAATGCTGGGATGAGAATGCGCTGACTGCTTCAGCGCCATTGCAAGCAATAATCACTTCGCAATTTAAGTTTTCCAGCATTACTTTGCTGACCATCTGGTTAATCTCATTGTCTTCGACAACCAGTATGCGAGCGCGATATGCAGTGGGGATGGGGACTTGAGACCTTACTGAAGCCATTTCAGTGTCTTCTAAAACTTCTGGTTCAACAGCCTCGTACTTGAGTGGGATACATGCGTGGAATTGAGATCCTTTTCCAGCTTCACTGGTGAGCGTGATCGTGCCACCCATTAAGGCTAACAGATTACGAGTGATCACAAGACCCAATCCGGTTCCGTGAATATGTTGGGTCGATTCACCCACTTGCATAAATTCTTGAAACAGGCGTGCCTGATTTTCCGGCGAAATGCCGGTACCGGTATCGGTTACAGTCAATTGCAGCTCAATAATTTTTTGTTTTGGAACAGGAACACCATGCACCAGAAGCTGAATTTTACCTTCATGAGTAAACTTGAAGGCATTGCCAAGTAAATTGAATAGAATCTGCTTGATTCGATCAGGGTCACCGTTCAGGAGCCGGGGAAATTCCCCCTCGACTTGCACCTCAAAACTTAAGAATGTTTCCTCTGCTTTAGCACGAAATAATAGATCGACTTCATTGATCAGTGCATACAGGTTAAATGGGCGGTTCGCAATACTGAGTTTGTGCGCTTCTATCTTGGCAAAATCGAGAATATCATCGATAATCCGTAAGAGGGTTTGCCCGGAATTACGTATCACACTCAGATAATTAGTTTGTTCCGGGTTCAGTGAAGTTGTTGCCAGAATCTCAGTCATTCCAAGGACGCCATTCATGGGTGTCCGTATTTCATGGCTCATTGCTGCCAAGAATGCCGATTTAGCTTTGTTTGCGCTTTCTGCCTGCAACCAGGCCTGCTCCAAGTCAATGGCCTGTCTCTCCAGTAACAGTGCCTGTTGCCGGGCGATCCAGTAGTTATCATGCTGCAGTTTGCCGTTATGTACTGAAAAAAAGAAATAACTAAATCCTATTATCATCATCGCAATGCTGACATCAAGCGGAGCATGCAACATGAGGCTAAACAGGCTGGGTAAATAGATTAACAGTGAAAAGGTAAGCATCAGGCGAATACGCGGTGAAATAGCCGCTATGCCTCCTGAAAAGAAGCCAACCGTTGCGATGATGGCCAGTGTCGCAGCACTATCACTCACACTAATGGATGAGAATATCCAATTTAAAAAAATAGACCAGGTCAGTGCGGTCAGGATATAGAGTGCTGAAATATAATATTCAGCCTGAGTTTGATTATCATCGTGTCGATCCAGTATGTACTTGTAAATAACGAAACGCATTACTGCGAGAAAAATAAACACAACAACGAAAATTAGAATGTAAGGTTGTGCGCCCAGTATGGGCGACATCAAAATAATAGCAGTGCTACATAAAATGTAGAATAAGCCACCAAAGCGCATGCGGCGCGCCATATCCTGATTGGTACTGATACGAATTTTCGCAAGATTTACTATTTCAGGATCCGACCACATAGATCTGTTGCCTTTTTAAAATACAATTCTTTATGTTGGACAAATCAACGAAGTTCAATGAATATTATCGACAATCAGGGTATTTGTAAGGATCAGCTATTAATACTATCGCATCCATCCAGATGGATTATATTTTTATAACTAATTAATTTTAAATATTAGTATTAACTATTAGCATAATATTTTCTTAAAAATTCGATGTAGGAAAAAAAGAAGCTATGTTATTTAAGCAAGAAATATACGGAAGAGAAAATATTTAGTCAAACAAGCTGTTTTATACTTACAGATTCATTCCATGAAGTACTCTAAGAATCCTGCTATTAGGGGGTTTATTGAATGATGAGGCGCCCAATAAAACCTCAAAGGTTGTAGCTGAAATTTAGTATTAATCGATTACTATTTAAATGGAATCACCGGAGCAGAATCATTGAATCTAAAAACGCTATAACTTTTTATGTCCATCGAGGCATTTACTGTCTGGGCTGTTTTTTGCTTTATTTCTCAACTCCGGCATCAAGTGCTGGCCTTGCGTTGATGGAACAAAGTGCAAAGGAACTGGGGCAGGCATTTTCGGGTGCTCCGACTAATACCGGAGATGGAAGTATGGTTTTCTTCAATCCTGGCGCGATGAGTCAAGTACGAGGCAGGTTGCTGTCGATATCAGGATACCTCATAGCACCATCCGCTACTTTTCAAAACAGCTCATCACATTTAAGTCCGTTACTTGGAGGTGCGCCGCTTAAAGGAAGCAATGGCGGGGATTCACCCAACCCGGTTTTTATTCCAAACTTTTATTACGTCCAGGAACTGACAAACCGGGTTACATTCGGCTTGGGAGTTAATACTCCTTTCGGTATGCGAAATAGCTATCACTCGGATTGGAAAGGCCGTTATCAGGCAATCGATTCAGAAATTATGACGCTAAATTTCAATCCATCGTTATCGCTAAGGGTAACGGAGAAGTTTTCGTTTGGCGCCGGATTTAATGTTCAGTATTTGCAATCCAAATTAACTAATGCGATCGATTTTGGAACAGTTTGTCTCCAGGCTCTGGGTCCTACATCTTGTGCCAGTCAGGGGCTCCTGCCGCAAGCAGCGGACGGGCACGCTTCACTCAAGGGTGATAGTGTTGGGTTTGGGTATAATTTCGGCGCCTTCTATGCCCTGACTCAAGATACACATTTCGGTGTCAGTTACCGATCCAGAATTGCTCATGATGTGCAGGGCAATGCGAACTTTTCCGTGCCGGGTAACGCGATTGCGTTGACGCAAGGGAATTCTTTCGTCGATTCCAATGCGCGTACGTCAGTTACGCTGCCTGACAATGTTTTGTTTGGTTTTTCTCATCGCCTTAATCCCCGCTGGGCTTTTTCCGCAGATGCCCTGTGGACCCATTGGAGCCTTATCCGGGAGCTCAGGACGAATTTTTCGTCGGCACAACCCGATGATGTTCAAAACTTGAAATGGAAGGATGCATGGCGATATGCCTTGGGTATCAATTATTTTTCCGAAACCAACAAATGGATTCTTCGAACCGGATTCGCCTATGATCAAACGCCAGTTCCAGATCCACAGCACAGGTCGCCACGAATTCCCGATAGTGGCCGGTATTGGTTGACGGCAGGTTTCACTTATGCGCTGTTAAAAAATATCAATATACACGGTGCTTACGCACACCTGTTTATGGACGATCCGTTCATCAATCGAAGAGGTCCAACGGCCGATTTTCTCGTTGGACAATATTCCGAGCAAATCAATATCGGCGGCCTGCAAATGGATTGGCGTTTCTGATCTGACCTGAATATTGGTAACGGGTAGCATCAATGAATGGCTTGCTGAAAATTACCCTTGATGAAGGTATCGTATAATGACAACGGATTCTTGGTGTTACAGTGAGTATACTTACCATTCCTAAAATTATTGAGGCTGATCAATGGATAAAAAAGCACAAGTTAACTTCTGGTTTATCGTCGTGGCGGTGCTGAGTTTGTTATTGGTGCAGAATTTGTATACGCAATACACACAGGTAGAGCCCATTCCTTACAGCCGTTTTCAGCATTTATTGGAGCAGGGGCGCGTGGCCGAGATTGCGATTACTGAGAATCAGATCTTTGGTACGCTCAAGGAAAAGCATGCGGATGGATTTAAGGATTTTGTGACCACGCGGGTGGAGCCTGATTTGGCCGAGGTTTTGGATAAGCACCATGTGGTTTATACCGGTGTGGTGCAAAGCACCTGGTTGCGCGATTTACTTTCCTGGATTGTGCCAACGGCCATTTTTATCGGTATCTGGTTGTTTATCATCCGCCGTATGGGCAGTAACATGGGGAGCGGATTGATGTCGATCGGTAAGAGCCACGCCAAAGTATTTGTGGAAAAAGAAACCAAGGTGACCTTTGATGATGTGGCGGGAGTGGATGAAGCCAAGGAGGAATTGGTCGAAATTATCAACTTCCTGAAAAATCCGGCAGATTATGGCCGTCTGGGCGGACGTGCGCCCAAGGGCATTTTGCTGGTGGGTCCGCCGGGTACCGGCAAAACATTATTGGCGCGAGCTGTGGCGGGTGAAGCCGGAGTGCCGTTCTTTTCCATTTCCGGCTCGGAATTTGTCGAGATGTTTGTCGGCGTGGGTGCAGCCAGAGTGCGTGACTTGTTCGAGCAGGCACGGCAAATGGCGCCAGCCATTATCTTTATTGATGAACTGGATGCGCTGGGCCGCGCCCGCGGGGCTTATGGATTGGGCGGCGGGCATGATGAGAAAGAACAAACCTTGAATCAGTTGCTGGCAGAACTGGATGGTTTTGATCCCAGCAGCGGGATTGTGCTACTGGCGGCTACCAATCGGCCGGAAATTCTTGATCCGGCATTGTTACGGGCCGGACGGTTTGATCGTCAGGTACTGGTGGATCGGCCTGATAAGATTGGCCGTGAGCAAATTCTTGTCGTGCATGCGAAGAAAGTGAAGTTGCATACGGATGTCAAAATCGAGCAAATCGCTGCATTAACACCGGGATTTACCGGTGCGGATTTGGCAAACCTTATTAATGAAGCAGCCTTGCTGGCTACACGGCGCAATGCGACATCTGTAACGATGGAGGATGTCAATAATGCGATTGAACGCATTGTGGCCGGTTTGGAGAAACGTAACCGTTTGTTGAATCCTGATGAGCGGCGGGTGGTGGCATTTCATGAACTGGGGCATGCAATGGTGGCACTGGCACTGCCTGGCACAGACGAAGTGCACAAGGTATCCATCATTCCGCGCGGTGTCGGTGCATTGGGTTACACCATTCAACGGCCAACGGAAGATCGTTTTCTGATGACTCGCGTGGAGTTGCAAAATAAAATGGCGGTGTTGTTGGGTGGGCGCGCAGCGGAACAAGTGGTATTCAGTGAAATATCCACCGGTGCAGCTGATGATCTGGTGCGTGCTACCGATATTGCCCGTGCCATGGTGCTACGTTATGGAATGAGCGAGGCGTTGGGCAATGTGGCTTATGATCGTGAACAATCCGTTTTTTTGCAATCAAGCATACCGATGCCACAGAATCGCAATTATAGCGAAGAAACTGCCAACAAGATTGATATTGCCGTGCGTGTGCTGGTTGACCAGGCATTGGAACGCGCAGTGAAGATACTTCAGGCCAATCGAATTTTACTGGATCAGACTGCTGAAGAATTACTGAAAACTGAGACACTCAATCAGCCTGAGATCATCAAACTGAAACAAGCTATTGCTGCAGGTGTGGTGCATTAACATCCGGTTTTGTGTTTGATAGCAAACCAAACTCATACTCAGAACTTGGTCTCTGCAGAGTGATAAGCTTTATGATCGTATTTAATCATGATTTGTCTGTTTGGATATGAAGAGGTAAACTTCAGGTAAATTTCTGCTTATTCCTTAATCAGGGGCTGAAATTTAATTTTAAAACTGTATAAAGGAGTTTTCTGATGAGAAAAATGGTTAAATTATCTTTAATACTTTCAATATTATTTCTATTCTCGTCTCAAGCTGTAGCAGCAGATAGTTATATTGGTAATTCAGGTGAGAAGTTTGTAACCGGTATTGCTAATGTGGCCACTGGATTTATGGAACTGCCTAAAAATATTATTCTAACCGGCCAAAAAGATGGACCGATTCATGGCATTACTATCGGATTGGCAATGGGTATTATGCATACTGTAGGTCGTACTACAATTGGTGCGCTGGATATGGTTACTTTTCTGATCCCAACCAAGCCATCGGTTAACCCACCTTTTATTTGGGATGATTTCTCGAGGGAAACCTCCTATTAATCTGTCGGCAGCTTTGCTGCTTCGATCCTTTAAGCAGTAAAGCTCAAGAAGGAACATCTCGATACGCCAGTTGAGATGTTCCTTTTTTCTGAATGAAAACGCCGTATGAATGAAATGATACGGCGCTTTCTAAATGATCAAGGAATGGAATGGGATAATTTTTCAGTGTTGGGCTTCCAAAGCTGCAATTCTCTCTTCCAATGGCGGATGCGACATAAACAAGCTTTTTAATCCGGAGCCGATGCCGCCGGAAATACCAAAGGCGGCTAATTGATCCGGTAAATGAGGTTGCTTGACGGTTGATTGCAGGCGCCGCAAAGCAGCGATCATTTTGTTTCTGCCCGCAAGGCTGGCGCCACCCGCATCAGCACGAAATTCGCGTTGACGGCTAAACCACATCACAATAATACTGGCCAATATACCCAGCACAATTTCAGCAACGATGGCTGTGATCCAGAAAGCAGGGCCGTGTCCATTTTCTGTTTTGAATACAACACGATCCACAGTATGGCCAATCACGCGCGATAAGAAAATCACAAATGTATTGACTACCCCTTGGATCAGGGCCAATGTCACCATATCACCATTGGCGACGTGGCTGACTTCATGAGCCAGAACAGCTTCAGCTTCATCCTGGCTCATAGTATTTAACAGGCCGGTGCTAACAGCAACCAATGCATTATTCTTTGACATGCCGGTAGCAAAAGCATTGATATCCGGTGCATGATAGATGGCCACTTCCGGCATATCAATACCGGCTGCTTTTGCTTGACGTTGCACGGTGCTAACCAGCCAATGCTCTTGTGCATTACGCGGCATCTCGATGACTTGTGCGCCAGTAAATCGTTTTGCTGTCCATTTTGACATGGCAAGTGACATAAATGAGCCACCAAATCCAAATACCGAAGCAAACAGCAGTAGGGAATTGATATCCAGCCCCATTCCTTGTTCATCCAGAATTCTTTCAAATCCGAACAATCGCAGTGTAATGCTTAAAACAACGATAATGGCCAGATTAGTTGCCAAAAAGAGAATAATTCTTTTCATTCATTTACTCCATAATGTCAATATAAACCAAAACAAAGCTATTTTTGATATGAGATCTATTGCTCTATTTTCAAGAGAGTTGCGCATGAAACTGCTATCGACAATTAATGCAGAGTTAGGTGCAGAATTTCTAAGAGAGTTCAGCTATATTTAGCTTGATCGGAACAAGGCTTGTTACTCATATGAGATCAGAAATTGATTTTTGTATGGTAGCCTTCAGATTAATATTCGATAGATTGAGTGCTTCTGACAATCTGAAACAGTATCTCATCGTGTTTGATCATACCCAGATCACTGCGAGCACGTTCTTCAATTGCTTCAATGCCTTGCTTTAAATCATTAACCTCTGCTTCAAGCATGTTATTGCGATTCTGAAGCATTAAGTTATTGCCGCGCGCAACAATGACATCCTGCTCCACTTGCCAGACTTTCAGCCAGCTTGCTTTGCCAAGCCATAATGGGTATTGCATTAAGGTAATCAGCAGTAGCAATGTAAAGGAAAGGAATTTCATTATTTAAGCTGATAAAATGCTCTCCGGCCGGCATAGTTTGCCGCATCACCCAAATCCTCTTCAATACGCAGTAATTGATTGTATTTGGCAAGACGATCAGAGCGAGAAAGTGAGCCTGTTTTTATTTGTAATGCATTGGTTGCAACAGCAATATCGGCAATGGTGGTATCTTCAGTTTCCCCGGATCGGTGTGAGATTACGGCAGTGTAGCCGGCGCATTTCGCGGTCTCGATAGCTGAAAGTGTCTCGGTCAGTGTGCCGATTTGATTGACCTTGATAAGTATGGAATTAGCAATGCCACGTTTAATGCCTTCCTGCAGGATTTTTGCATTGGTGACGAATATATCGTCACCGACCAGTTGAATAGATTTACCCAATTTGTTGGTCAACAACTCCCATCCATTCCAATCATGTTCGCTCATACCGTCTTCTATACTGATAATAGGATATTTATCGACCCATGAGGCAAGATAATCAACAAATTGAGTTGAGGTCAGGTGTAGGCCATCCGAGGCCAGATGATATTTGCCATCCTGAAAAAATTCTGAACTGGCGCAATCAACACCAATAGCGACATCCTTGCCTGCTTGATAACCTGCCTGATCAATGGCTTGCACAATCAATTGTAATGCGGCTTCATTATTGGCCAGATTAGGTGCAAACCCACCTTCATCGCCCACTGTGGTCGGCATATTTTTTTCGTTAATGAGTTTCTTAAGAGCATTAAAAACTTCTGCGCCGCAACGGATGGCATCATGAAAGTTTTGTATGCCTAGAGGGACAATCATAAACTCCTGCATATCGATATTATTGTTGGCATGTGCACCCCCATTAATCAAGTTCATCAGCGGTACGGGCATGGACATCAGGCCTGCGCCACCGAGATAACGATATAGAGGCAGACCGGATTCTTCAGCGGCAGCTTTGGCAACGGCCAGTGAGACAGCTAGAATGGCATTGGCGCCAAGCCGGGATTTGTTTTCCGTCCCATCCAGATCGATCAAGGCTTGATCAATGAAGCTTTGATCCACAGCGTCCAAACCCATTAATGTTTCGGAAATTTCGGTGTTAACATTTTCAACCGCTTTGAGTACACCTTTGCCTGAGTAGCGTTGTTCATCCCCATCTCTTAGTTCCACCGCTTCTTTGGTTCCAACGGATGCTCCAGAAGGAACCGATGCGCGGCCTAACACGCCTGATTCCAGCAGTACATCGGCTTCAATGGTTGGATTGCCGCGAGAATCAAGAATTTCACGGGCGATGACATCTACTATTGCACTCATGCTACATTTTCCCTGTATTGTTTGGTTGGCGATATTTCTGATATTTATACTGTAACGATAGGTATCTTATAATATTTCAGGTTCTGATTCTGAATTTATACTGATTGGTGTACTTGATTATGATTCAACTTGTTATGCTTTTTTAAAATAAATGTGAGGCTATTAATCTTCAATTACCATCAAATTGATCCTAAAAATATCTATGAATTATTATTTACTGCATGTATTTTTTCATCTCCGGCAAGTTGGCGATTATTGGAAAAACTAATGGCTGCCTGTACATAGGATTTAAATAACGGGTGACCCATTCTTGGTGTGGAAGTAAACTCTGGATGAAATTGACAGCCAAGAAACCACGGGTGTTCGGTTTCAGGAAGCTCTATCATTTCACACAGGTCTTCTTCACTGGATAAACCACTGACGCAAAGTCCTGCTTGTTCCAATCTGGGGATATATGCACTATTAACTTCATATCGGTGGCGATGACGTTCAACAATTTTATCTGAACCATATGTTTTCCAGGCCAAAGAGCCTTTCTTCAAAATGCATTCCTGTCCACCCAGGCGCATGCTGCCACCAATATCCGAATTTTCGTTTCTGGTTTCAACGTGTCCATCACGCGTACGCCATTCAGTAATCAATCCAATGACTGGATAAGGGGTGTCAGGATTAAACTCAGTACTGTGGGCGCTTTTCATGTTGGCTTTATTACGTGCATATTCTACAACAGCCAATTGCATGCCCAAACAGATCCCCAGATAGGGAATACGGTTGATGCGCGCAAAATTAATAGCCATCATCTTGCCTTCAACGCCGCGTTTACCAAAGCCCCCGGGAACCAGGATTGCATCCATATGGGCCAAGCATTCAGCGCCATCTTTCTCGATATTTTCAGAATCAATATAGGTAATATTAATTTGACTGTTGGTATGAATGCCTGCATGGATTAAAGCTTCAGACAGAGATTTATAGGATTCGGTTAAATCGACATACTTGCCGACTATTGCGATGGTAACGGTGTACTTGGGATGCTCCAGTGCATAAACCAATTTTTTCCAGATACTTAGATCGGCGGGCTTGGCAAGAATATTTAATTTATGGCAAATAATTTCATCCAGCATTTGCTCATGCAGCAAAGCTGGGATTTTGTAGATACTGTCTACGTCAATGGCCGATATCACCGCCTCTTCCTGTACATTGGTAAAGAGTGCTATTTTCCGGCGCTCTTCCTTAGGTACTTCGCGGTCTGAGCGGCATAATAAAACATCAGGCTGTATGCCAATTTCCCGTAATTCTTTTACGGAGTGTTGTGTGGGTTTGGTTTTTAGTTCGCCGGCCGAGCCAATATAGGGTAATAAAGTAAGGTGGATGAAGCACGTATCAGTGCGTGGATTCTGCACAGCCATCTGACGGATTGCTTCCAGAAAAGGCAGGGATTCGATATCACCGACTGTACCACCAATCTCGATAATGGCAACTTGCGCATCACCCACGCCAGCTTGGATATATCGTTTTATTTCATCGGTAATATGCGGGATAACCTGTACCGTGCCGCCGAGATAATCACCGCGCCTTTCCTTGCGGATAACGCTTTCGTAGATTTGACCCGTCGTGAAGTTATTATGTCTGGACATACGGGTGCTGATGAAACGTTCATAATGACCCAGATCAAGATCAGTTTCGGCGCCATCTTCGGTCACAAATACTTCGCCGTGTTGAAATGGACTCATGGTGCCAGGATCTACATTGATATAAGGGTCCAACTTGAGCATGGTTACTGTGATACCGCGCGTCTCAAGCAATGCGGCCAGAGATGCGGCAGCAATGCCTTTGCCTAAGGAAGATACAACACCGCCAGTCACAAAAACATATTTGGTCATAAGTGACTGCAATAATCAGAATAATCTATAAGAACAATCAGATAGCTTTTGTATGGCATTTGAGTGGACAGTGTTATCCAGTGTTTATTAGTGAATTTCAGCAAGTAACCTATTCATCATTTGCTCAGCTTGGTAGCGATAATTACCACCAAAAAGATTCAAATGATTCAGAACGTGATAAAGGTTATAAACCACTTTGCGTATATTATACCCGGAATCCAGTGGATAATCATGCCGGTAAGCAGAATAAAAATTGGCTGGGAAACCGCCAAAAAGCTCGGTCATGGCGATATCGGTTTCACGATCACCATAATATACGGCAGGATCAAATAAAACCGGATTTCCCATTTCGTCATATGAATAATTGCCGCTCCACAGATCACCGTGTAACAGTGAAGGAACAGGTGATACACCTGAAAAAAACTTGTTCAGATTAATGAGCAATTGCTCACCCAGATTTTGCAGTTTTCCGTTAAATCCATGGATTCTGGCCAGATCTAATTGATAGCCTAGGCGATGAGTCTGCCAAAAATATATCCAGTCTGAAGAAGTTGTATTTATTTGTGGCGTTTGTCCGATCGTATTATTGCGAACCCAGCCAAATTGATTGGAAACGACGCGGTGCATGGCGGCAAGTTGTATACCCAGATCGGATGCGTTTCGATGAGCGCTGTTGTGAATGGTCAGATATTCCAGAACTAACCATGCATAGTGATCGTTTTGTCCATAGCATACCGGTAACGGAACACGCAAAGTATGCGATTGATGAATTTCCATTAAACCAGCGGCTTCCGCTTCAAACATGGGAAGACTATTTGTTGTATTTAATTTAACAAAATAGCGTTGAGCGCCATCTGCGATACGATAAGTTTGGTTAATACAGCCGCCACCGATCGCATTTGTCTCTTTTACCTTAAAGTGACAGTTTGTAGCGGTAGAAATTTGCTTGCTGATTTCACCCCATGCATGCACGTTTTAATCTTCTATAACTCTAACCATTCTTTGGCTTTTTGAATGGCTGCCTGTACCTGTTCGGGTGCGGTGCCGCCGATATGTTTGCGGCTGCCCATGGAACCTTCCAGTGTTAAGACGGCAAAAATATCAGATTCAATTTGCGGAGAGAATTTTTGTAATTCACTCAGCTCAATTTCGTTGAGATCGCTGCCTTTTTGCTCTGCATACTGAACTGTTTGGGCCACAATCTCGTGCGCATCGCGAAAAGGAATGCCTTTTTTAGTCAGATAATCAGCCAGATCAGTGGCCGTTGCATAACCACGCAATGCTGATGAGCGCATCACCTCTGGGTTGACGTGAACACCCGTAAGCATGTCTGCATAAATTCGCAAGGTGTCCATCAGAGTATCGACAGTATCAAAAAGAGGTTCTTTATCTTCTTGATTATCCTTATTATAGGCAAGTGGCTGAGCTTTCATTAACGTGAGTAGTGCAACCAAATGACCATTGATACGGCCAGTTTTGCCACGGACTAATTCCGGCACATCAGGGTTTTTCTTCTGCGGCATAATGGAAGAGCCGGTGCAAAATCGATCCGCCAATTGAATAAAACCGAATGATGGATTCATCCACAAAATGAATTCTTCAGACATGCGGGACAAATGAGTCATGATTAAAGATGCGCAGGCGCTAAATTCAATGGCGAAATCCCGGTCTGAAACTGCATCCAATGAGTTTTCACAGATTCCTTCAAAGCCCAGCAGTTCTGCGACCAGTTCACGGTTGATGGGGTAACTGGTGCCAGCCAGTGCTGCGGCTCCCAATGGCAATTGATTCACCCGTTTTCTACAGTCGGTGAGTCTCCCAATGTCTCGTTTTAACATTTCAAAATAAGCCATTAGGTGATGACCAAATGAAATGGGCTGCGCTACCTGTAAATGTGTAAAGCCTGGCATAACGGTATGGATATGTTGTTCTGCCAGGTCTAACAAAGCATGTTGCATTGCCTTGATCAGATGGATAATCTCATCAATCGAAGCGCGTAAAAAGAGTCGAATATCAGTGGCGACCTGATCATTACGTGAACGAGCGGTATGTAATCGTTTACCTGCGTCACCAATCAAAGTGGTCAGACGTTTTTCAATATTTAAATGAACATCTTCAAGTGCTTGTGACCAGATAAATTGATTATTGCGGATTTCATCACGAATTTGATTTAAGCCTTGCTCAATGGCGATCCAATCTGCATGGCTGATAATTCCTTGCGCTGAAAGCATCTGCGCATGGGCTAATGATCCCTGAATATCATATTCGGCTAATCGTTGATCAAAACTCACTGAAGCTGTATAGCGTTCTACAAGTTCCGAGACAGGTTCATTAAATCGTCCCGACCAGGTTTTTTTGTTATTTTCCACTGATGAGTTTTTCTCCATTTAAATTGCTATAATTCTTTGCCGGGAGTATGAATGAATTTGATGATTTGGCGTTCTTTGAGCGTAAAGTTTTTATTAAGTACAGATTCTGGAGAAGCGTAAATTATAAAACATAAATGCATGGCTGTTTATTGTGCTATATCTTTGCACTTCTTCAAGCGTTATGTGCTTTACAATTAATTATAAAAACAATAAGTTATATTTATTTTACTTTTAATGAAGCGAGCGGTAAATAAATTTTATTGATACACATTACTTTTCCTGCCATCTATACAAGGAGTTATCCATGACGGATCAAAGCAAGCAGAATCAAAATAAGCAAACTGAACAATCAAAGGCGACAACTTTATTCTCATTATTAAGTGCAAAGTTTGAACCATTGGCTAAAATTCCTAACATGCAGTTGCCTATCTGGTATGGCTTGGTGTTTTTGGGGATCATTGTAATCATTTTTGCTTGGAAACTCATTGCCGTCAGTAAAGTTGAATCTGATATGGCCAAGAAACTTGAGAATGAACGTGTTGTGATCATACAACAAGCCCGTGAATACGCTGATCAACAGTATATCAAGGAAGAAGAGCGATTTGGACAGGTTTTATCCTGGGCCGTGCGTGGAGAGCTGATTCGTAACAATATCGAACAAATAGATCAGTATTTGAGTGAAATCGTCAAAATGAAGGATACCGAACGGGTTGTTTTGATTGGCGATGATGGTCAATTACTGGTTTCAACCGATAAAAGGCTTGAAGAAGCTAAAGGGGTGGAAATATTTCCTAAGGAAATATTAAATCTCCAGAAAATAACCATTAAATCAGATGTGGATGGTAAAAAGATCCTGGTGGTTCCAGTCATGGGGCTGAATAAGAAAATTGCTACTGTTGTCGTTAGTTATAAACTGCCGAAACTTTAATTCCGCTGACGGAATAGCAATTTATTAACTGATATTGCAAAGGCCTTTGATCAAATTCAAAGGCCTTTTTAGTTAATACGTCTGATTTGTGCGCCCAAAGCGGATAATTTCTCTTCAATATTCTCATACCCACGATCCAAGTGGTAAATGCGGTCTATGATTGTTTCGCCTTGTGCAATCAATCCGGCAATCACCAGGCTGGCCGATGCGCGTAAATCGGTTGCCATGACATGCGCCCCATCCAGTTGTGGAATTCCATACACAATAGCGGCATTGCCTTCCACCTCGATGTTGGCATTCATGCGTTTTAATTCCTGCACATGCATCAGCCGGTTCTCGAAAATAGTTTCGGTGATAATAGCCGTCCCCTCTGCAACACAATTCAGAGACATGAATTGTGCCTGCATATCAGTTGGAAAAGCCGGGTAAGGTGCCGTGCGCAAATTGACCGATTTGGGTTTTGAGTCCATTTTTAGATGAATCCAGTTTTCATTGGCATCAATACAGGCGCCCGCTTCGGTCAGTTTATCCAGAACAGCGTCCAGCAAGCGGGAGTCAGTATTTTTTAAATGAATCTCACCGCCTGCAGCGGTAGCTGCAACCAAGAAAGTGCCCGTTTCGATACGATCAGGCATTACGGTATGTTCTGTACCATACAGCGTTTGCACACCTTCGATCGTAATAACATCAGTACCGGCACCCTGAATGTTTGCGCCCATTGCGATCAGGCAATTGGCGAGATCAATAATTTCTGGTTCCCGGGCGGCATTCTCAAGAATGGTTGTCCCGTCAGCTAAGGTAGCAGCCATCATCAAATTCTCGGTGCCCGTCACGGTTACAATATCAAATACAATACGCGCACCCTGCAATTTCTTTGCAACCGCATGAATATAGCCGTGCCTGATATGAATTTCCGCTCCCATGGCTTGCAGGCCTTTGATATGCTGATCGACAGGCCGCAGGCCGATCGCACAGCCTCCCGGCAATGAAATATTGGCTTCTCCGGCGCGTGCAAGTAATGGACCAAGCACCAGAATCGCTGCCCGCATGGTTTTAACCATTTCATAGGGAGCCACAAGATGAGTCAGATTAGCAGCTGTCAGCGAAACCTCTGATGATCTATGATCGGTGATGCTTGTGCCCATTTGTTCGAGCAGTGATAACATGGTTGTGATGTCCTGCAGCGCAGGAATATTATTTATTTTTAAAGTTTCTTTGGTCAGCAAGGCAGCACATAAAACAGGAAGTGCAGCATTTTTTGCGCCTGAGATGATAATCTCACCGTGCAGTGGTCTACCACCTTGGATAATCAGTTTTTGCATTGAATGAAAGTTTTAAATAAATAATTTATCAGTATCCTTGCCTGGATTGATGCTCAGCTTAAAAACAGCTATCAACCGGTTGAAATGTGCCAAAGTTCACTGCATCATAACGTAATAGAGGAATTAAGGTTCTGTTCGTTAGTAACTACTATAACAAAAAAGCATTGAGTAAATTCATTAGGAGAAGAAATGAGTACGCAAATAATCCAAACCCCGGATGCTCCCCAAGCAATAGGCACTTATTCCCAAGCGGTTCGAGTCAGTGGAGGGGATACCGTTTACTTGTCAGGCCAGATTGGGTTGGATGCAACAACCATGCAGATGGTGAATGGAATAGAAGCCCAAATTCAGCAAGTGTTTTTAAACTTGAGTGCTGTGGCTACTGCCAGCGGAGGCAATTTGAATAATATTGTGAAACTAAACATATTTTTAACCGATCTCGAGAATTTTGCACTGGTCAACGAAATTATGGCCAGTTATTTTACTCAGCCTTATCCGGCACGTGCGGCAATTGGAGTGAAAGCTTTACCACGAGGCGCATTGGTGGAAATGGACGCAGTTATGGTTTTGTAGTCATAGATTCGATCAATTGATGGATGCAGGATTACCGGTCGTTACGATGACCGCCAGTACTCATATGCAGGAAAAATTATCCTGTTTAGGCATTCGTAATGAGCTGGATTTGATCCTGCACTTGCCGATCCGGTATGAAGACGAAACCCACCTGTTTCCGATCAGTGACGCTCCCCAGGGTCAGGTGGTGCAAGTCGAGGGCGTGATTATTCATAACGAAGTGGTCATCCGCCCTAGACGGCAATTGGTTTGTCAGGTTGAAGACAGGAGCGGTATCCTGGTGATGCGCTTTCTGAATTTCTATGGCAGTCAGATCAAAACCTATGCTGTGGGAAAGCGTGTGCGGCTGCTGGGCGAGATTCGCAGCGGTTTCTTTGGCGCGGAAATGGTTCATCCCAAATGCCGCATTGTACGTGAGAGTGAATCGCTGGCTGATACCCTGACGCCGGTTTATCCGACTACAGCCGGTTTGACGCAGAAAATTCTGAGTAAGCTGATTGGACAGATTCTGCAGGACGCCCAAAGAAAACAGCACCTGACTGAGACTCTGCCGGAGCAGATCATTAAAAAATATCGGCTGGCGAGCTTTCAGGCCAGTGTGCTGTGCTTGCATAACCCGCCTTCCGATGTGTCGATTGACGCACTACAGACACGCACCCATCCCGCCTGGCAGCGTATCAAGTTTGATGAATTGCTGGCGCAGCAATTATCCATGCGATTGCACTATCGGCAGCGGCGCAGCCATTCCGCACCGGTACTTCCACAAAAGAATCAGTTGGCCAAAAAATTTCTGCAGCAACTTGCCTTTAAATTAACGGCTGCACAAATCAAAGTATCCGCAGAAATCAGCCGTGACCTGGCGGCGGTGCACCCTATGCAGCGCCTGTTACAGGGCGATGTCGGGAGTGGTAAAACAATCGTGGCGGCACTGGCTGCGTTGCAGGCGATTGAAAGTGGTTTTCAGGCCGCCATCATGGCGCCGACTGAAATCCTCGCCGAGCAACATTTTCAGAAATTATCCGCCTGGTTTGAGCTACTGGGAATACGGGTCGTCTGGTTATCCGGCAGCCAGAAAAAGAAACAGAGGCAAGCCGCGCTGGATGATATTGCGCTGGGCAATGCGCAACTTGCAGTGGGCACGCACGCCTTGTTTCAGGAGCAGGTGATATTTCATCAGTTGGGTCTGGTCATTATTGATGAGCAGCACCGGTTCGGGGTGCATCAGCGGCTGGCGTTGCGCATGAAAGGCGCACAGGCAAATATGGTGCCGCACCAGCTCATGATGAGTGCCACACCGATCCCGCGCACGCTTTCCATGAGTTACTTTGCCGATCTGGATGTGTCCATTATTGATGAGCTGCCACCCGGCAGGGCGCCGATCGTGACCAAGTTGATTGCCGAGAACCGTCGCAACGAAATTATTGCGCGTATCCAACATGCTTGCCATCAAGGCAAACAAGTTTACTGGGTATGCCCGCTGATTGAAGAATCTGAAACCCTGCAACTCAAAACAGCCATGGAAGCGCACGACAGCTTGAGCAGGATATTCCCGGATTTGAATGTCGGTTTGGTGCATGGCCGATTGTCCACGCAGGAAAAAACGGAGGTGATGACGTCGTTTAAGCGAGGCACTATCCAATTATTAGTGGCGACGACAGTCATCGAGGTGGGAGTGGACGTGCCCAACGCGTCACTCATGGTGATTGAAAATGCCGAGCGCATGGGGCTATCGCAATTGCACCAACTGCGCGGCCGCGTGGGCCGGGGATCGGAGGCCAGCATCTGTATTCTAATGTTTCAGCAACCTTTGTCAGACATTGCGCGTCAGCGGCTTAAGATCATTTTTGAACAATCGGATGGTTTTGAAATCGCCCGCCGGGATTTGCAACTCAGAGGCCCCGGCGAATTTCTCGGTGCGCGCCAGAGTGGAGTGCCGATGTTGCGTTTTGCTGATCTGGAACAGGACGGTCAGTTACTCACCGCAGCGCAGTCAGTGGCTGATGAAATGCTCAATGAATATCCTGATCTGGCGCAACGGCATATCCAGCGCTGGCTCGGTGAAAAAACCGAATATCTGCGGGTGTAAGGGATCATAAAATTTTATGAGAAGGGTAAGAAGAAATTGATCACGGGTAGTTCGGGTGCGGTTACGACATATAAATCAATCAAAGTGGGTGGATTTGAGAATTTCCATTGCTTGACGGTGTTTTACGAGAAGCCTAGAATAATTGCTGAAGTTTGGTATGTAACTGTCAGAATTCTTAATAACAAGAGGGTTTCATAACATGTTAAAAAATCGCTTATTATCAATGATTATGGTTGTGTCATTGTTTTCATTGCCCCAGGTGTCTTTTGCAGAGAATGAGTGCAAAAACGATAAGGACTGCAAGGATAACACTGTCTGTGTGTTAGCTGCGAATCCGCCGGTATGTAAACCGCCGCAACCAGCAGGGGAAGCTTGTAAACGGGATGCTGTTTGCGCTTCTGGAAAATGTGATATTCCTGCCGACAAAGATGTAGGAAGCTGCAAATAGAAAGAACGCCAGATTCCAATGAAAAGTGTCTCAAATAAAAGGGGTTTTGCCCCTTTTATTTTTATGGCTAAGCCAACAATGACCCAGCTGTCCTATGAGATAGCCAAGCCAGCGGATCTCTTGTGAACTGATTCCTATTACTTGGCTTTTGCAATTCCCGCTTTGAGACTGTTGTATAATCCTGCTCCAACATTTCTCAGAATGACTTTGCCGGACCTCAGTATAAGAATTCTCATCATGCAGCAATCCCATTTAGTAGCT
>CAKKRO010000037.1 GCA_919902625.1 Nitrosomonadaceae bacterium | reverse complement strand
TGAACCTACGTCTGATTTCTTTAAATATTTAAAAAATCCTGCTATTAATAAATAATTATGAAGATTGATTGTTGATTGAAGAAGTGGGTTACTACTCAAGGATCTCAATGGAATCTAATCTTTTCATCAAGACATAGTTAATTCTGAATCTAGAGTATTGTTCACTGAGTGGGTACAAGTGATTTTATTATGTGGTGATTTAGAAAGAGGCTCTGGAGATCGTGGTTATTTTTATACTCGATTACAACAGAGCCTTTTGATTTTCTTGCACTTATTTTAGCAACTATAATTAGCGTTTGATTAAGCAGGAGTTGTTGTCATATGTGGGAAACTTTTCTGATTGCGATTGCATTGATGCTAATTCTAGAAGGCATGTTGCCATTTTTATCTCCTCAAACTTGGCGGGAAGCATTTAGAAAATTGACTGAAATTAATGATAGTCAGATACGTTTTATAGGTTTAACTTCAATGTTAATCGGATTAGCATTGCTTCTTATCGTAAGCTGACGTCATTCTTCAAGTTGATAGATTGTCAATCATAAACATGCGTAATTGGTTACTTCCAGAATATGTCGAAGACATATTACCTATAGAGGCATTACATATTGAAGTAATGCGCCGCCAGATCATTGATCTATTGATGCTGCATGGTTATCAGCAAGTAATACCGCCGTTGTTAGAGTATGTGGAATCTTTATTGTCGGGCAGTGGTAGTGACATGGATTTGCGCATGTTCAAAGTGATAGATCAGCTCAGTGGGCGCATGATGGGTTTGCGTGCAGACATGACGCCGCAAGTTGCCCGAATTGACGCGCATTTGCTGAATTCAGAAGGCATAACACGTTTATGTTATGCCAGCAGTGTATTGCATACCGTGCCATCTGGAATCACACAAACAAGAGAGCCATTGCAAGTGGGGGCGGAACTTTATGGTCACGCCGGTTTAGAAAGTGATCTGGAGGTTCAACGGCTCATGCTGCAGTGCTTGTCCGTTTCGGGGGTTAGTGAAATTCATCTGGATCTAGGTCATGTGGCAGTTTTTCGCGGCCTAATTAAAGGTGCAGGCATATCGCGAGAACTCGAAACAGAATTATTTACTGTCTTGCAGGCAAAAGATGTTTCAACTTTGAAGGAGCTGTGTGTAAGGTTGCAAAAACATACCCGCGAAGCGTTGATGTTATTGCCTGAACTGTATGGTGATAAGAAGATTCTGGCAGATGCTATTAGACGATTGCCGGATTATCCTGAAATTAGAGTAGCACTGAATGAACTCAGTACAATTGAAGAGGAATTAGAGCCATCGGTAGATAATATTGCATTCGATTTGGCTGATTTGCGTGGATATCATTATCATACCGGTATTGTCTTTGCTGCGTATACTAATGAATGCTCAAATGCCATTGCTCTGGGTGGACGCTATGATGAAATCGGTAAAGCTTTTGGACGGGCACGGTCTGCTACTGGTTTTAGTATGGATTTAAGGGAATTATCTCGATTGATTAAGCCTGGAACGTATCCTAAAGGAATACGCGCACCTTCCCAGAAAAATAAAGAACTGGAAATAATGATCGAACAGTTACGTAAAGCAGGACAAATAGTTATTATGGAATTGCCAGGGAAAAAAGGCGAATCTTCGCATTGTGACAGACAATTGGTGTTGCATGATGGACAATGGATAGTTGAAACTATTTAATTTTTTTAAATCAGAATCTTTTAGAGATGAGCGGTATGAGTAAAAACGTTGTCGTCATTGGTACTCAATGGGGTGATGAAGGAAAAGGGAAGATCGTCGACTGGCTGACCGATCATGCACAAGGCGTGGTGCGTTTTCAGGGCGGCCATAATGCTGGCCACACACTGGTCATCGGTAATAAAAAGACCATATTACACTTGATTCCGTCCGGTATTCTGCGCGACGATGTTATTTGTTATATTGGAAATGGTGTGGTGATTTCACCGGAAGCATTGCTCAATGAAATTGATATGCTTGAACATAATGGTGTTGATGTCAGTGGGCGGTTACGGATTAGTGAAGCATGCCCCTTAATCTTGCCTTGTCACGCTGCACTGGATAATGCACGTGAGACCGCCAAGGGAGTGGGGAAGATTGGAACTACGGGACGTGGTATCGGTCCGGCATATGAAGATAAAGTCGCGCGGCGCGCAATCCGTTTACAGGATTTATTCCATCGAGACCGCTTTGCTGCCAAGCTGGGCGAGATGCTGGATTATCATAATTTTGTGTTAAAAAACTATTTTAATGCACCCGTTATAGATTTTCAGAAAACTATGGATGAAACACTGGCTCAATCTGAACGAATCAAGCCTATGGTGGCTGATGTGCCCCAACTTTTATTTAGTGCACATAAGGCAGGTAACAATCTGTTATTTGAGGGTGCACAAGGTGCATTACTGGATATTGATCATGGCACATATCCATTTGTTACATCCAGTAACTGTGTGGCTGGGGCAGCAGGGCCAGGCAGTGGTGTTGGGCCGCAGATGCTACATTATGTGCTAGGTATTACCAAAGCGTACACAACACGCGTTGGCTCCGGCCCATTTCCAACTGAGCTGGACGATGATGTCGGTAAACATTTGGCCACACGTGGACATGAATTCGGATCGACAACAGGGCGTCCTCGTCGTTGCGGCTGGTTTGATGCAGTTGCACTGAAGCGCTCCATTCAAATAAACGGTGTAACTGGATTGTGTATTACCAAGCTCGATGTACTGGACGGTGTAGAAAGCCTTAATCTGGGGGTAGGTTACAAACTGAGCAATGGCGATAATAGTAATATATTGCCGGTAGGCGCCGATGATTTGGATTGCTGTGAACCCATCTATGAAGAAATACCCGGGTGGTCAGAAAGCACAGCGGGAATTAAAGATTTTGATCAATTGCCGAAAGCAGCACAGAATTACTTGAAACGTTTGGAAGAGGTATGTGAAATACCGATCGATATGATTTCTACGGGACCTGATAGAGAAGATACAATTTTATTGCGTCATCCGTTTAAACAATGAGAATGTACCTGATGTTCATTGAATGTATCTGATAATTTGAAATGAATTTATGTGCGACCCTTATCGGATATGTGTCGTAAACTGGCAAGATGAAGCGGTTGCTTTACGCGATATTCGAACAGCAGTTTTTATTTATGAACAGCAAGTACCGGAAGATTTGGAATGGGATGAATTTGATCCCGTCAGTTTGCATGTACTTGCACTAAATTCCAATGATCAACCCATTGGTACCGCAAGATTACTGCCAGATGGGCATATCGGACGTATGGCGGTATTAAGGGAATGGCGTGGAAAGGGGGTTGGAAGTGCTATGCTACAAAGAATTCTGGAAGAATCAAGTCATCGAGGTATGCAGAAAGCGATGCTAAACGCACAAATGGCAGCTATTAAATTCTATGAAAAATTTGGATTTCAGGTATCTGGAGAAGAATTCATGGAAGCGGGGATTCCACATATCAAAATGATTCTCCAATCATAGTGTGAAATAGATTTTAATTATTTTCTCTCAGTTTTTCCCCATTCGCTAGCTAAAGCATCAGTAGCCCGCTTCCACCGACTGATAGCCTGTTCCAATAAAATTTTAGCTTGCTCCGTCTTTTTTCTGGTGATTTCCACTTCTCGTTCAGCTGCTGATAATTTTTGTTGAATTGACGCCAGTTTTTTTTCTGCAAAAGCGGTATCTTTGGCTAAAGTTTCAGCCGATTGTTTGGCTTGCATCATTTGCTCATAGGCAACACTGGCATTCTGCTGGAGATTCTGAATATTCTCAGCCGTAGCAAGTGGCAGATGCAAGATACTCAGAAAGAAAATAACAACGGTACGAGAAAATAGATTGCTACTGAATATTTTGAGATCGGAGATAGTCTTCATAATTACCCTTGAAATCATTAATGCCATTCGAATTTATTTCGAGAATTCGTGTTGCAAGAGAAGAAACAAATTCTCGATCATGCGAAACGAAGATTAGAGTGCTGGTGTATCTCTCCAACGCGCTATTGAGTGATTCAATAGATTCCTGCCCAAATGATTGGTTGATTCATCCATAAACAGAATATTGGCTTTTGTAGAATCAGTTTACCAAAAAGCGTACGCCCTTGCTCACCGCCGGAAAGAATCCGAACGGATTTTTTAAAACCAGGCGCGATAGCACTCATGAAGCCATGATGTTGTGATGATG
>CAKKRO010000036.1 GCA_919902625.1 Nitrosomonadaceae bacterium | reverse complement strand
TTTGCCGGACCTCAGTATAAGAATTCTCATCATGCAGCAATCCCATTTAGTAGCTTTGCCACTATGAACAGCGCCCATCCGTTGGCCTGGTATCCTGCGCTCACTTCTGTTTCATATCACCAACGCAACTGGCTACAGGATCGCGGGTCACTCACGCGCCGGATACAGGATCGATGTACACAGTTCTGCGTGAAACCGGTATTTCAGTCGCTGTGCCGGGTGTATGGCGATGAGCTGGATGTGATGGGATTGCGTCATAGTGAACTGGCGATGGTGCGGGAAGTTTATCTTTATTGCGGAAGCACGCCGGTGGTATTTGCGCATTCGGTTGTCTCCCGCAGGAATCTGCGTGGTGCGTGGCGGGGGTTGAGCGGGCTGGGTAATAAATCATTGGGGACGGTTCTGTTTACCAACCCTAAAATCAAACGAACGCCACTGGAGTTTAAAAAGGTCAGCAGCGGTCATTTTCTGTATGATCGGGCATGTGCCGGATTATCAACGAGACCGCCAAGCCTGTGGGCGCGGCGGTCATTGTTTACTTTGCATGGGCAATCACTTTTAGTGACCGAAGTATTTTTACCGAGTATTCTGGATTTACCATTGTGAACGCTTCCGATCGAATTAAAACCTACGCGCAACTCATGCGGTTGGACAAGCCGATCGGTATTCTATTGCTTTTGTGGCCTATGCTGTGGGGATTGTGGTTTGCCGCACAGGGATTGCCGGATTTCCATATTCTCGTCATTTTTGTTCTGGGCACAATACTGATGCGCTCGGCAGGTTGTGTCATCAATGATTATGCGGATCGCAAGATTGACCCGCATGTGGAGCGGACAAAAAACCGCCCGATGGCAGCCGGTAAAGTCAGTTCCAAAGAGGCTTTATTACTGGCAACCGGATTGAGCCTGTGCGCCTTCCTGCTTATTTTGCCTTTGAATCAATTGACCATCCTGCTATCGGTGCCGGCTTTATTTCTGGCGGGTACTTATCCATTCACCAAGCGCTTTTTTGCCATGCCGCAGGCTTATCTGGGCATTGCATTCAGCTTCGGTATTCCCATGGCTTTTGCCGCGCAAACCAATGGCTTGCCGTCCATCATCTGGATACTGATGCTGGCCAATCTGTTCTGGGTGATTGCTTACGATACGGCATATGCCATTGTAGATAAGCCGGATGACCTGAAAATCGGCATCAGAACATCTGCGATTACCTTCGGGCGGTTTGATGTGATGGGGGTGATGGTATGCCATACCCTCTTCATTGCGATCATGCTGGGTATCGGGTCATTGCAGCACATGGGTATGGCGTATTACGCCGGATTGATCGCTGCGGCGGGTCTCATCGGATACCAGTATTCGCTGATTCGTAACCGGGATCGGGCGCTCTGCTTCAAGGCGTTTCTACATAATAACTGGGTGGGGATGGTTGTGTTTGTCGGTATTGCGCTCGATTTTCTCATTTACCCTGGCTGAGGATTAAGTCAATGAAATATAAGGATCTCCGGGATTTCATCGCACAACTGGAAACAATGGGCGAACTCAAGCGTATTCAAACGGAAATTGATCCCGCCCTGGAGATGACGGAAATCTGTGATCGTATCCTGAAAGCACAAGGCCCCGCTGTTTTATTCGAGAATCCAAAAGGGTACAGTATGCCGGTATTGGGTAATCTGTTCGGCACGCCGAAACGGGTGGCCATGGGTATGGGGCAGGAATCGGTCGAAGCATTGCGGGAAGTCGGTAAATTATTAGCTTATCTGAAAGAACCCGATCCCCCCAAGGGATTGAAAGATGCCTGGGACAAGCTGCCGGTATTGAAGCAGGTATTGAACATGGCGCCGAAAGAATTGAGCAGCGCGCCGTGCCAGGAAATTGTGTGGGAAGGCAAAGATGTCGATCTGAGCCGGATACCCATTCAAACCTGTTGGCCGGGCGATGTTGCGCCACTCATTACCTGGGGGTTGACGGTAACCAGAGGCCCCAATAAGCCACGGCAAAATTTAGGGATTTACCGGCAGCAAGTCATCGGCGCCAATAAAGTCATTATGCGCTGGCTGGCGCATCGGGGCGGGGCGCTGGATTTTCGTGAATTCAGCCTCACCAATCCGGGCAAGCCTTATCCGCTGGCGGTTGCTTTAGGGGCAGATCCGGCGACCATTCTGGGTGCTGTGACCCCGGTGCCCGATAGTTTGAGCGAATACCAGTTCGCCGGATTGTTGCGTGGTTCCAAAACAGAGGTCATCAAATGTATTGGCAATGACCTGCAAGTACCCGCCAGTGCCGAGATCGTGCTGGAAGGCGCCATCCATCCCGATGACACTGCGCTGGAAGGCCCCTATGGCGACCATACCGGTTACTACAATGAACAGGAAACGTTCCCGGTATTCACCATCGACCGCATCACCATGCGCCGCGATCCGATCTATCATTCCACCTACACCGGCAAACCGCCTGACGAACCCGCCATTCTCGGTGTGGCCTTGAATGAAGTGTTCGTGCCGCTGCTGCAGAAGCAATTCCCGGAAATCACCGACTTCTATCTGCCGCCCGAAGGCTGCTCCTACCGCATGGCGGTGGTGAGCATGAAAAAACAGTACGCCGGGCATAGCAAGCGCGTGATGTTCGGCATCTGGAGTTTTTTGCGCCAGTTCATGTACACAAAATTCATTATTGTCACCGACGACGACATCAACATACGCGACTGGAAGGAAGTCATCTGGGCCATCACCACCCGCGTTGATCCGGCGCGGGATACCTTGATTGTTGAAAACACACCGATTGATTATCTGGACTTTGCCAGCCCGATATCGGGGCTGGGTGGAAAGATGGGGTTGGATGCGACGAATAAATGGCCCGGCGAGACAAACCGGGAATGGGGAACGCCGATTGTGATGGATGATGCAGTTAAGAAAAGGGTGGATGCGATTTGGGTGGAGTTGGGAATTTGATTCTGGATTTCTAAAAGACAAATAAATATTCAGTCACATGCGTGAGATTTGGCAAGCTATCATCCTTCTATCCCTCAGTAACGTGTTCATGACTTTTGCCTGGTACGCCCATTTGAAGGAGCTGAACCACAAGCCGTGGATCATTGCAGCGCTGATTAGTTGGGGGATAGCATTTTTTGAGTATATGCTGCAGGTTCCTGCCAATCGGATTGGTTACACCGTGCTATCGGTTGCGCAACTCAAGATACTTCAGGAAATCATCACGCTGAGCATATTCGTGCCCTTTGCTTTGTTATATTTGAAGGAACCGTTGAAACTGGATTATCTATGGGCTGCGCTGTGCATGGTGGGTGCGGTTTATTTTATGTTTCGCGCAAGGTAGTTTATAACCTAAATATCTTTAAATTTGAAAATAATCCATCGCCGGAAAGCGTTGAATGCGACAGGAAGAACAAGTTGCCATAATTTTCGGCATAGAATGCTTAGAAGAATCAAAACCTATGATGATTTAATTTTATTAAGCAACTTTTTATAAAAATTTTCTCAATTAATTCAACTTGTTTTAGAAAAACGTGAATATTTTGTGAAGTAATTGTGAACTTTATGTGAAGTTTGATGCCATATAAGTTCAAAATTATTAAATTATATTAATAAACTTCATAAAGGAGATGTCTCATGAAAACAAGTCAAATTTTTATTATCGCAGCTATCGTTATTAGCAGTACTTTTTTTGGCATTCTGTCAATGTTTGGGTTACCGCAATCAGTCATGGAATGGGCCATTTCAGATGTTGTTCTTGGAGTTATCCTTTATGTGACTTATCTCATTCTGGCTATGATCGGTGGATCATCCAAGAATAAAATGAAATTTTCTTCAAAGAGAATTACTGCATAAAATCCTCAAATTAAATGGGATCTATGTTGATAAATTATCGGCATAGATCCCATTTCTATTTATAAGTTCCGGTTGATTTTTTACGGATGGATTACAAATGCAGTTAAATCATAAACGCTTGAAGCGGTCGGTCGGCTGATCAAGCCAATGAATTAAACCTTGAGTATTGAGAGTAATATCCGAGCGAAGTAGATTACTGATCTCCACTTGTGTCAGTTGGCAACCATGTTCTGATATCTTCTGTAACAGTAACGTTTCCAGTGCTTTTGAAATAACCGATTGCCTATCTGTTTCACTGGTTTTTGCTCGCTGGGCGATTTCTACGTGTGCATTAATTAGATAATGCATGGATTCAGCATGATGTGCCAAGTGACCAATACGGCTATAGTGTGTGAGATAAGCGTAGCGTGGCTCGTAGCGCATAATGCGATTGAGCGAGGCATGCGCTGCATCAGGATCAAATTGCACGGGTGTGGTGGTGGGGAATACAAATTCCAGACCGTTCACATCAAATTCCCGGTAGGAGACGCCGAAAGTATCACCCGTAAAAAATGACTGGCTGCGTTCATCATAAATGCAATTATGGTGGCGTGCATGGCCAGGGGTATCGAGGAATAACAGGGATCGGCCATTGAGATCAATACGGCTTTCATCGGGCGCTTCAATAATTCGATCGGCATCAATGGGGTAGATCTCACCATATACGCGTTTAAACTCGATTTCTCCATAAACACTCATTGCGCCGGCGATAAGCCGTATAGGATTTGCCATATGACTGGCACCGCGCGGATGAACGACGAGCTTTGCATTGGGGAAGTGGCGCATGCATTCGCCGGCACCTCCGGCGTGATCAAGATGGATATGTGTCAGTATGACGTAGGCTACATCTTCAACGGCAATATTCTTTTGCTGGAGTGATTCAATGACGCCAGGGATGGAAAAGGATGTGCCGGTATCAATCAGCGCAGCCATGCCATTCTCGACGAGCAAATGAATGGCAGCCCGTTTGGGGCGATGAAATTGTGCATCAATGGCACTGATGCCGTGCTCATAATCTGTAACAAGTGATAATGTCATATTTCTCCAGGTTTATTCACAAACTTTTCGCGATTGTACTGATGAGCGGATTTATTTAGAAGGATACTTTAACTGTTCCAGAATGGCTGGGTTTTCCAGTGTGGAAATATCCTGGGTTATTTCCTCACCTTTGGCGAGTGTGCGTAACAGTCGACGCATGATTTTGCCCGACCGGGTTTTCGGCAAGTTTTCACCAAAACGAATTTCTTCAGGTTTGGCTATCGGGCCAATTTCTTTTGCAACCCAGTCACGCAATTCGTTGGTAATTCGAGTCACTTCATCTCCATGCGGGTAGCGCCCTTTTAATACCACAAAAGCGATAACAGATTCTCCTTTAATTTCATGAGGTTTACCGACAACGGCAGCTTCTGCGACTAATGGATTGGCTACCAGAGCAGATTCAATTTCCATCGTGCCTAAACGATGCCCAGAAACATTCAGAACATCATCAATGCGCCCCATAATCCAGAAATAACCATCATTGTCACGATAGGCAGAGTCGCCCGCCAGATAATATTTTCCGTGGCCTATATCTTCTGGAAAATAGACCTTTCTGAAGCGTTCAGGATCGCCCCAAAGGGTGCGGATTTGTGAAGGAAAAGGCTGCTTGATGACCAAAAAGCCACCTTTTCCGTTTTCGACATCATGACCTGCTTCGTCGACTATGGCTGCAGAAATTCCCGGTAACGGAAAAGTACACGAACCGGGTTTGAGTGGAACAGCGCCCGGCAATGGCGCGATCATGTGACAGCCCGTCTCGGTTTGCCACCAGGTATCAACAATGGGGCAGCGGGATTGCCCCACTTTTTCATAAAACCACATCCAGGCCTCAGGATTAATGGGTTCGCCGACTGAACCCAGTAATCGTAGCGAGGATAGATCGTATTGAGCGGGTAAATCAGCTCCCAGTTTGATCAGTGAACGAATTGCAGTGGGTGCTGTATAGAATGTGGTCACTTTATGTTTTTGAATGATTTCCCAAAAACGACCCGCAGTGGGGTAAGTGGGAATTCCTTCAAAAATCACCTGGGTAGCTCCCATGGCAAGAGGGCCGTAGGTGACATAACTGTGGCCAGTAATCCAGCCGACATCCGCAGTGCACCAGAAGACATCCGAAGGCTTGTAATCAAAAATCCACTGCATACTCACTTTAGTACCCAGTAGATAGCCCGCGCTGGAATGTTGCACTCCTTTAGGTTTGCCCGTTGACCCGGAGGTGTAAAGTGTAAATAACGGGTGCTCAGCGTTGACCCATTCCGGTTCGCAATGGGTGCTGATGCCTTGGGTAACTTCATGCCACCAAACATCGCGTGGCGGGTTAAAAGGAATTTCTGAGCCGGTGCGCTTGTAAACCACAACGGATTTTACTGATGAAGCATTGCCCATGTTAATGGCTTCATCAACTGTTGCTTTGAGCGGATTATACTTGCCGCCGCGGACTTGTTCATCTGCCGTGACGATTGCTATGGCGCCGGCATCGATAATACGTTCATGTAAACTTTTGGCAGAGAATCCCCCAAATACAACCGAGTGAATTGCACCGATGCGTGCACAGGCTTGCATGGCTACAACCGCTTCGATGCGCATGGGCATATAAATAATGACACGATCACCTTTTTTAATATCGCGTGATCTCAATGCATTGGCGAACTGGCAAACACGCTGGTGGAGATCACGATAGGTCGATCGTATGACTTCTCCATCATCCGCTTCAAAAATAATAGCTACCTTGTCCGCTTGTGTTGCTAAGTGCCGGTCAAGGCAATTATATGAAACATTGAGCTCGCCATCATTGAACCATTGGTAGAAAGGGGGAGTCTGATCGTTCAATATTTGAGTAAAAGGTTTGTGCCAAAGAATCTGTTCCCGGGCCTGTTTTGCCCAGAAACCTTGATGATCCAGCTCAGCTTCATTACATAAAGCCTGATATGCTTGAATGCTAGGTATATTTGCTCGTCTGGCGAACTCACCATCAGGCGGGAAAATACGGGTTTCGGTTAAAATGGATTCAATGGTTGACATGATATTTCTCCGGTATTTCGTTGTTTCAATAAGCTTGCAAAGATTGTATCACTGGCACTATGCGTAATTTGCACTTCTTATTTTTGGGTGTGCAAATTTCATGCTCAGGCGATCAGTAATGAAATGCGGAGTGAATGATGAGAAAGTGTTGATAATCGCTAAGGTATTACATTTAACGAAGTTTATGTTCCATATTTTATAAATTTTTGTTAAACTGCACCTATAGATTTGATGGGCTTTTTCAGCCCATTTTTTATTTGTGGCGGAGCTATGGCACTGGAAGAATTACTGGAATCAACTCTGGCGGGAATGGGTTATGAGTTGGTCGAAGTTGAACAATTGGCGCGCGGCAAATTATTAAGAATATTTGTAGATAAAGAAGGTGGTATCAGTATTGATGATTGTGTAACTATCAGTAATCACTTGAGCCGATTGCTGGTAGTCGAAAATATTGATTATGGCCGGTTGGAGGTTTCTTCACCAGGCCTGGACAGGCCATTGAGGAAAGAAGCTGATTTTCTTCGTTTTAAAGGAGAAACAGTTAAATTGAGATTGCGAATTCCTGTGCAGGAACAAAGAAATTTTTTAGGGGTTTTGCGGGAAGTAAATAATGGCAGAATAACACTTGAAGTCGAAGGGAAATTGTTAGACCTTGAATTGAGTAACCTTGGAAAAGCTCGTTTGGTTCCAAAATTGTAGGTATATAAAAAATTTGGCTGGAGGACTATGAGCCGCGAAATTTTACTGTTGGTTGATGCATTGGCACGTGAAAAATCTGTTGAAAAAGAAATTGTTTTCACAGCGCTAGAACTTGCATTGGCATCTGCCACAAAAAAACGGTTTCAAGAGGATATTGAAGCACGTGTTTCTATTGATAGAGCTACAGGAGACTATCAGTCTTTCCGCCGTTGGCTGGTGGTGGAGGATGGTGCTGTGGAAGATCCTGCCCGCCAGATCGCTTTAAGTGATGCTGCAAAAATCAATGCTGATATTCAATTAGGTGAGTATAGTGAAAAACCACTGGAACCCATTGAATTTGGCCGTATTGGAGCACAGGCGGCGAAACAGGTGATATTCCAGCGAATACGTGATGCAGAACGTGAACAAACATTGAATGATTTTCTCGAAAGAGAAGATTATTTGGTTAACGGTACGATAAAACGTATGGAGCGCGGCAATGCCATCATTGAATCTGGAAAGATAGAAGCAGAACTGCCACGTGACCAGATGATCCCTAAAGAAAATTTACGAGTGGGTGATCGGGTACGAGCTTATTTATATAAAGTTGATCGCGCTGCCAGAGGCCCGCAATTAAAACTTTCACGTATTTCCGCTGAATTTTTGATGAAGCTATTTGAACTGGAAGTGCCGGAAATTGAAGAAGGCTTGCTGGAAATTAAGGCGGCGGCAAGAGACCCGGGGTCGCGCGCGAAAATTGCAGTCAAATCAAACGATCAGCGTGTTGATCCGATTGGCACCTGCGTGGGTATGCGTGGATCCAGAGTACAGGCTGTTATTAGTGAATTGGCCGGAGAGCGTGTTGATATCGTCTTATGGTCAGATGATCCTGCGACTTTTATTATTAATGCATTGGCACCGGCAGAAATCAGCAGCATTATGGTCGATGAAGAAAAGCACAGTATGGATATTGTGGTAGATGATGATAATCTGGCCCAAGCAATAGGTCGTGGTGGGCAGAATGTACGGCTTGCCTCTGAATTGACCGGCTGGGAGCTTAACATCATGACAGTGGAAGAATCCAAAGCCAAACATGAAGAAGAGACATCGTTAATCTGTCAACTCTTTATGCAGAAGCTGGATGTCGATGAAGAGATAGCGGAGATACTCGTACAGGAAGGGTTTGTTACTTTGGAAGAAGTGGCTTATGTTCCATTGAATGAGATGCTGGAAATCGAGTCATTAGATGAAGAAACTGTCAATGAAATACGGAATCGGGCTCGTAATGTATTGTTAACCGACGCTATTGTTAGCGAAGAAAAAGTTGAACACGTTGCCGAAGATTTGCTTTCATTGGAAGGAATGGATATCAATATTGTTCGAGAACTGGCATCAAAAGGTATTAATACGCAAGCTGATCTAGCTGATTTAGCTGCTGACGATTTGGTCGAGATGATTGGTATCGATATTGAACGTGCAAATCGGTTGATTATCAAAGCACGTGAACCATGGTTTACTTGATTTAAATTGTCGATTAATAATAAGGTTATTTTATCGAGAACCTGCTTGTGGTTTTGTTTGCTGAAGGGTTATAAATGGCTCAAATGAGTGTGGAACAATTTGCTAATGAACTGGGTTTGCTGCCTGCAGTCTTGCTGGAACAGCTTAAGGCCGCTGGCGTAAAAAAAATGTTGGCAGAAGACAGTTTGACAGAGCAAGACAAAGCTCAGTTGCTTGATTATCTTAGAAGAACTCACGGAGCTACAGAAAGTAAAAGTAAAGTTACTCTAACTCGCCGCCAGACTTCCGAGATTCGAAAATCTGACAGCACCGGTCGTGCACGCACCATACAGGTAGAAGTCAGAAAAAGACGTGTACTCACAAAGCCGACTCTGTCTGGTGATTTGGAATCAGCCCAGGCTCCAGTCCCAGTTGCAGCTAAACTTCCCGAGGTAACTGGTCAACCGGCTAAAGAATCTGTAATTGATGCAGAGCAATTGGCATTGCGTAATGAAGAGGCAAGAAAGCAAGCTGAGTTAATTGCGCGCCAAGTGGAGGAAATTAAACAAAAAAAATCGCGTAAAAAAACCGGGATAATTGAAGGAATAGAGAAAAAAGACGAAAAACAGGAAATGGTTTCTGATGAAATATCAATTAGACCGGTGTCCCCTATAGCTGCAGGATCAGAACATGATGTGCAGGCGGCGGTTGTCAGGAAATCTGAGGCTGAACAGAAAATTGAAGCTCAATTGCATCCCAACTCGACTGATGGGACACTGCATAAACCGATAGTGAAGCCTGAAGAAAAAGCAGAGAAGAAAAAGAAACAAGCCAAACAGCAAGTTGTTTGGAAAGATGAAAATACCAAAAAACGCGGTGTTAAAACCCGTGGCGATCTTTCCGCTGGCCAAGGCTGGCGTACACGTAGAGACAAGCATAGCAAACCAACACATGTAGATGATCAGAATATCCATGGTTTTTCTGCACCGACGGAACCCATTGTACGTGAAATTATGGTGCCTGAAACAATTTCCGTGAGTGCCTTGGCTCAAAAAATGTCGGTGAAGGCGGCCGATGTCATTAAAGTACTGATGAAAATGGGCAGCATGGTGACCATCAACCAAATGCTGGATCAAGA
>CAKKRO010000035.1 GCA_919902625.1 Nitrosomonadaceae bacterium | reverse complement strand
ATTTTTCTTCGATGCTTTGACCGATTTAATATTAATGCCGGTATTAATTTGCAAACCGGGTTCTTTTGTAAAGATATTTTTGGCTTCTTTCGCTATTTGCTCATCAGCCGCCATCAGGAATTCTGGCATTACCTCAAGAATAGTAACTTCCGCGCCTAGTCTTCGCCATACACTTCCCATTTCAAGGCCAATAACACCAGCACCGATGACACCCAGGCGTTTGGGTACTTCAGTCAACGATAATGCACCGGCATTATCCAGAATCATTTCATTATCTATTGAGGCAAACGGTAGTGGGCGCGGTGCGGAGCCGGTTGCAAGGATGACATGTTTTGCCTGAATTGTTTCAATAGTGCCATTATCATTAACATTTATTGCCCAGATATTTGTGGATTGCTCACGCTTTAACAGCGTCCCTTTTCCGTGCATTGATTTAACTTTATTTTTCTTAAATAATGAAGAGATGCCAGCGGTAAATGTAGTGACAATTTTATCTTTGCGGGCAATCATGACGGGAACATCTATGGATACATTCTCTACCATAACACCGTGAATAGAGAATTTATGTTGTGCTTGGAAATAATTCTCTGAGGATTCCAGCAACGCTTTAGAAGGAATACAACCTACATTAAGACATGTACCGCCGAGACTCGCTTTTCCCTTTGAGTTTTTCCACTCATCAACACACACCGTGTTCATGCCAAGTTGCGCACATCGAATTGCAGCAACATATCCTCCTGGGCCAGCGCCAATAATTGCTACATCAAATATTTCTGACATGACTACGCCCCATGAGAGATTTTGGATTAACGAAATTGTATTGATCGAAAAAGGGTGTTTATTTTATACGATAAGACGAGTGCCTATCTTAATTTCTCTAAATCAGTCACGATATCTTTCTTCCGCATATAAGCGCAATATGAATTTACCTGCGGGTGTTTGACGTTTGGAGTTAATAATTTCCTGTAATTCTTTTGGAAATTGCCCGAAAGTTGGAATGGCGCCTTGTTTAGATTGATCTCCACCATAATTAGCAGGTAACACCAGTGGCGCGCCACTTACAGCAAATGCCATGTCAGCTAAAGTCAGTTTGTCCCCAAATAAGTATTTTCTTCCATCTGACAGCATGCGATCTACTTCTGAGAAATGCTTCTCAATGATTGTAAACGCTTCATCTGCACTGGCTTTACTTAGTTTTAGAGAATCCCATAAAAAATTCTTAGGTATGCTATAAAAATATTTGACAAAGAGATACTCGTACCATGGACAGCCAAGGCTTAAAGGACGAATCATTATTTCTTTATACGGTAACAAATTAGCATAAGCCCAGGTAACAACTGCTGCACCCAGTGATATATTAAAATTTTTCCAGCAGATCTCTATATCACTTGCATATTCGCTTGGAATAAGTTTTTTATCGTTATCGGCTAATGATTCAAGATGATCAATGATGGGTCGAACTTTAACAAAAGGAGTTTTATCTTTCACATATAGAGGGAAGCTACTACCTCCATTTAATTTGAGAAAAATAATAATAAAAGGAATTGTATGCTTGTTTTCTTGATAACTCTCACCATAGTGAAGTAGAGCCCAACGACTTAATTCACAATCTGCACTGGGTGAAAAAGTGATTAGTTTTCCCATTTTATATACATATTCATATAGTTTTATTTATCAAACTCAATTTCCATACTGACTGGAAAAGGCTCTATAGTTACCATATCAGAAACACGTCGCAAGGCTTTTTGTTTCAAAACGGCTTTAACAATACCCGGTATTTGAGCAAGATTGATGTATTGGCCAAAACAGGTATGTAATCCAAAACCAAAATGCATGTAACTATAAGCAGGTCGATCTAATCGAAATTGTGATGGACTCTCAATTTTGCGATGATCCATCATGGCCGATTGTGTCGCAGCTAATACCAGAGTTCCTTTTGGGATTTTGGTCGACCGTAATGTTCCTTTTGCAACTACATAATCTTCGGCACAAATACGTTGAATCCCGGCAGCAAATGGGTTTAAGCGCAAGCTCTCTTGGACATATTGAATCATTTTCTGGTCATTATCGACACGCGCATCTTGCTGTGCCTGTACTAGCAATTCCGGGTGATTGAACAAATGATTCAATGTGATAGCCGCGCATTTTGATGTAGTAGGAATCGCTCCAATGATTAATCCAATCAGATTGTTACGAATATCAATATCTCCCATCCCAGGCATTCCAGCGTCTTGCAGCTTTAAGCAACGTTCCAAAACATCATCATTTTGAGTGCGTTTTAGCTTTCTTTCGGCAATTGCCTGATCAAGATAATTGCGGGTTTTTTCAGCTGCATTTAAAGCAACTTTTTCAAGCGCCGGATTATCCGGATAAAATAGATACTGAAACATACTGGTTGCCGCATCGGTAAATTCAGTTCCATCCCAACCAGGTGTGCCAAAATATTTACCGATGAGGCGGGTAGGAACAACACGTGTTAATTCCTTGACAACATCCATCTTTCCATTACTGGAGGCAAGAATCTCCATGCTAAGCTGCTCGACAAAAGGAGTAATGATGTCACTAATGTCTTCCCGGCGAGCAGCAATTCGCATATTCGATACATCACGTGTATAGGTTGCGGTATCTTGCATACCCAGGAAGAAGTTACTGCCATTGGTAATTTTGTACATTTTCTCAGCATACGGTACCTGGAAAATCCCATCACGTTCCAATACTTCCGTTACATCGTCAAAACGAGTGACAAATGCTTGTCCCTTAAAAACAACGGTCGGTTTGATGATACGAAGCACCATAAAAACAAGATCAAGATGCCTAAATACCCATTCAATCAATCCATTATTTGCAGATTGTGATGTCGCCATTTTTTAATTCCTGATATTTAATAAGGA
>CAKKRO010000034.1:1509-2831 GCA_919902625.1 Nitrosomonadaceae bacterium | reverse complement strand
CCACAGCCGACAACGGCAGGAATACCCAGTTCACGCGCAATGATGGCCGCATGACAGGTGCGTCCGCCCCGATTGGTGACAATTGCGGACGCCCGTTTCATGACAGGCTCCCAATCGGGATCGGTCATGTCGGTAACCAGAATATCGCCCTGCTGCACTTTGGACATTTCCTGTGAACTGAGAATCAAGCGGACAGGGCCGCTGCCGATTTTTTGCCCGATGGCGCGGCCGGATACCAGGATTTCTGATTTGTTTTTGAGTTGATAGTTTTTGAGCAGTTTTGTATTGACCTGGGATTGCACCGTTTCTGGCCGGGCTTGCAGGATATACAGTTTGCCGCTGATGCCGTCTTTTCCCCATTCAATATCCATGGGTCTTTGATAATGCCGCTCAATGACCACTGCCTGACGTGCCAATTCTTCGGCTTCATCGTCCGTAATGGCAAAGCGATTTTGCTGAGACAGCGGCACAGCACGGGTTTCTACCGTGCGATGCGTAGCAGGATTTTGCGCATATTGGATTTGTGTCAGCTTGGAACCCAGACTGCGTTTGATGATGGCAGATTTTCCCTGGGCTAATGCGGGCTTATACACATAAAACTCATCGGGATTGACGATGCCTTGTACGATGGCCTCACCCAATCCATAAGAAGCTGTGACCAGCACCACTTGGTCAAAGCCGGATTCGGTATCCAGCGTGAAAATGACGCCGGAGGCACCGACATCGCTACGGATCATGTGCTGGATTCCGGCCGATAAGGCCACGTCAGCGTGCGCAAATCCTTTATGCACCCGGTAAGCGATGGCGCGATCACCATATAATGAGGCAAAAACATGTTTGATGGCGGTCAGCAAGTTTTCCAGCCCGCAAATATTCAGCAATGTTTCCTGCTGCCCGGCAAATGACGCGTCGGCGAGATCTTCCGCCGTGGCGGATGATCGCACGGCGACTGAGATGTCATGCTGCCTGGCATCCATCTGCATTTTCTCATATGCGCGGGTAATTTCATCTTGTAAACGAGCTGGCAGAGATGCCGCCATAATCCAGTTGCGGATTTCACTCCCGGTTTGGGCAAGCGCCGTAACATCGCCGATATCCAGTGTCGACAGTATCTGCGCGATGCGCTGATCCAATTGATCCTGTGCGAGAAAATCCCGGAATGCATGGGCCGTTGTCGCGAATCCACCGGGAACGCTGACACCCGCTACGGATAATTGACTGATCATTTCACCCAGCGAAGCATTTTTGCCGCCGACGCGAGGGACGTCGGTCATGCGTAACTGGTCAAACCAAATAATGTAATCTGAGTTCATCTTCTGCCT
>CAKKRO010000034.1:0-1409 GCA_919902625.1 Nitrosomonadaceae bacterium | reverse complement strand
CTTTGCAATACATCCGGGCCGACAGTATCAAACGCAATATCCACGCCTTTGCCGGCAGTCCATTGCGACACTTCTGCAACCACATTCTGTGTTTTGTAATTGATTATTTTGTCGGCGCCCAACCGCTGCACAAAATTGGCTTTTTCTTCACTGCTGATCGTTGTTATCACTTTGGCACCGGCTAGTTTTGCCAATTGGATGGCTGCATGACCCACACCACCGGCGCCTGCATGAATCAATACCGTTTGACCGCTGGTGATGCGTGCCCGGTCATGCAAAGCTTCCCATGCGGTGATAAAAACCAGCGGCGCTGCAGCGGCCTGCTCAAATGATAAAGAATGCGGCTTCAAAGCCAGCAAACTGGCATCGACCAGCACATACTCGGCGTAAGTGCCCTGACGTTGATTAAAACCCGGCTGCGAAAAATAGACTTCGTCGCCGGGTTTGAAATTCTGCACGGAGAGACCGACAGCTTCCACAATGCCAGCACCATCACAACCCGGTATGACGGGAAAGGAAACGGGAAAGCGCTCGGGTGCCCTGCGAATTTTGCTGTCAATCGGATTGATACCGATAGCCTTGATACGCACCATGACCTGATTCTCACCACAATAGGCGGGAGTCTTTATGTCACCGTATTGTAAGACATCCGCCGACCCGCCTTTTTCAAAATATACTGCTCTCATAACTGACTCCAGCATTATCAATTAACTGATTACTTTCAAAATAATTTAAACACTATTCCGGGGATAGCGCTAGAAATCATCTTGATCTTACTGATTGTCTACACTCCATTAGGCAACAGCTTGTTTGGCACTGCACCCATTGATGGGGACGTTTGGCTGTATGCAATTTCCTTTTGCCTGGCTATGCTGACTCTGAACGAACTACGCAAGGCTTTGTTACGGTATTTTAGTCAGTAAATGGTCTCAACCTGTGCATCCAATTCTTGTTCAGGCTTACAATTTCTTTTTTGAGGCTGCCTTATACTCGATTCTACTAAATTGCCACAGGAACCGGTATTAATGTTGTGAAAGGGGCAGTCTGATTTTTTTAAAATAGATATGCTATCCTCGGCTCTGTTTATACTTTCCCTGATGTACAAAAAGGAAATAGCCTATTGCTGTATTTGAAACTTTCTCATTGGGTGACTGTAGTTGATTCAGCTACGTATTTTAGATGGATTGATACGATTGATATGCGATATGTTGGATCTGATGAAACGCCATTAAAGATTTATCTATCAAGGAAAAGGCATTATAGCTGCTGGATCCGTATGCTATGGCTACTCCCGGTTCTGCTGATCGCAGGCTGCGCTATGGGACCTGACTATTTACGGCCTCATATCGACACCGCTGACAAGTTTCGTATCACTCAGATGGAAGGACAATCCATCGCTAACCTTCCTT
>CAKKRO010000033.1 GCA_919902625.1 Nitrosomonadaceae bacterium | reverse complement strand
CGCCGGTGCTCAAACGTTTTCTGGCATTGAAGACAGAATGGGCGCAGTGTGTGTCACCTGAATTGAGCATCTATGATGCCAATATCGATCTGTTTGAACGCGGCACGACGATGGATAGGATCACACCGGTATTCGAGCGTTTGAAGGAGGAGTTGATCCCGTTGATTCATGCCATTCAGAACCACGCTTATCAGCCGGATACTTCGTTCCTGCAGGGCAAGTTTGCGCTGGATAAGCAGGAAGCCCTGGCGCGCAGAATCAGCCAGGATATCGGCTTTAATTTTGAACAGGGCCGCATGGATGTATCCGTGCATCCCTTTTGCGGCGGCAGTCATCCGACGGATGTGCGCATTACGACGCGCTACAAGGACAGTAATTTTGTGGAATCACTGTATGCGGTGATCCATGAAACCGGCCATGCGCTCTATGAACAGGGACGTCCGCATGCAATGGGCGATTTGCCGGCTTCAGAATCATTGACGATGGGGATTCATGAGTCTCAGTCTTTATTCTGGGAACGCATGATTGCGCAAAGCCGGTTTTTTTGCGCGCATTATCTTGAAACGATACGCGCGGCATTTCCTGATCATTTGCAGCAGGCTACCGTGGATTCATTTTATCGCGCGATTAATACCTGCAAGCCGGATTTTATCCGGGTGGAGGCCGATGAAGTGACTTATCCGTTGCATATTATTTTGCGCTATGAAATCGAGAAAGGTTTGTTTGATGATTCAATGAGGGTCGATGATTTGCCGGAAATCTGGAATGAGCTGATGATGAAGTACCTGGGTATTCAACCTCCCACCGATACGCTGGGCGTTTTGCAGGACTCCCACTGGAGCGGGGGAGCGTTTGGATATTTTCCTTCGTATACATTAGGCGCGATGTACGCCTGCCAGTTTTATAAAACACTGCTGAATGAACAGCCGGGCATCGAAAGGAATATTTCAGAAGGGCATTTTGCGCCTATCAAGAATTGGCTCAATGAGAAGATACACAGCCAGGGCAGATTGTATACACCGCAGGAGCTTGTTCAGCGCGTCACGGGCGAGCCTCTGAATCCAGACCATTTTATTAACCATCTTAAGCATAAGTACAGTGAAATTTATGATCTGGCTTAGGCTTGGTTTTTTATACTTGTTTACGCCCCTGGTTGTTCTCGATCCATTTCTTTACGCGGT
>CAKKRO010000032.1 GCA_919902625.1 Nitrosomonadaceae bacterium | reverse complement strand
TTACTTGCATATCGTTACCGGAAAATGTCATTGAGCGAGTCATTTCAGCACATGCTTGAACCCGGCACCGAGCTTGTAATATTCTTGATTCGCGACCTGGCCCTATTGTGTTCCTCGACCTGGCCCTATTGTGTTCCTATTGTGTTAAAAAAGACTGCGCTTTCTCTTTCTCATAGCTCATTCAGGTATACAGATATTCACGAATAGCAGGGTTAACCTTACGTTCGAGCGGGACGCCGCAGAGGCGCGGCGCCCATCAACTTTACGTTATGTGTCCCGATAATCTTCCTACGAGAAAATATTGAAACATCTAGGCGTGTTGAAACCAGATAAGCTGGTTGATTTGCTCAACTGGTTGGGGCTGCCAGCAGCAGCGCTCTATGCCATATGTATGTTGGTATTTCCATGGCTCGATGGGCGAGGTGATTGGGGTTACGTACAAGACGTATGGGATCGATGGCAAAGCCTAAATGTGGCAATGTTGGCGTTCGTTTCGAGCATTACCGCATTCAATATTTCGAAATTTAATGCAAATAAGCAGCGAGAACGCGATTTCTTGGCATCAAAGGCGTTTCTTCCAGCAGCACTCAGTGAGCTGATTTCTTATTTCAAAGATAGCGCATCAGTATTTAAGGAAGGCTGGGAGTCGAAAAATGAAAGCAAGCCAGCATTCAGAATTCCAGTTTTACCCCAAGAGTACAAAGAGGTATTTGGTCATTGTATTAGGTATGCCGAGCCTGATGTTGGCGACTATTTGTCGCGGATACTTGTCTGGTTGCAAGTTCATGATGCACAACTGAAAGGTTACATTGAACAGGCTGGTGACAAGCATTACTTCCACCCAGATAAATTAAATTTGATCACGTACTTTTATCGGCTTGGCGAACTTCAAGCATTGGTTAATAAATTGTTCGAATTTGCTAGAAACATGGGGGAGTTCGACTCCAGCCCTTTGGAATGGGAGGACTTCCGCAATGCATATGGGAACCTGGACGTTTGGGTTGAAGAAATTTACATCGACGAAAAAATGAACTTAGAGGCATTTACCAAACAAGCTATCGCAAGAAATGAACGCCAAGACACATAACCCTCGTTCGGTCGTTCGCTTCGCTCACTGGGACCGCCCGCCAGCTACGCTGTCGTGCGGCCCCTCAACTCAAACGTTATACGACTATAGGCCTGAATGAAAATATCTAAAGATATCTGTACGGTCATATTGATTGCAGCCTCTCTAGCGATGTTGGCAGTTGATTACAATCTTTTATCATTTAGTGAACTAAGCATTACTATAGGAGCGCTTTCATTTTCTGGGATCAAATCCAATAGTGATCTTCTATTTCCTATATCGGCATTTGCGATAGTACTTGGCCTATGTTTTTGCCATGTAAAGTATGCATGGTATGAAATCGCGGAAAAATTCCATGAAGGATATAGAGAAAGTAGAGAATTTGTCGAACTCATCCGTAAGGAAATATCTGAAGAAGCAAGAACGGATAGGTATGGGTCTTGCTATGGCGGTCTTAAGCCATCGTTTTTAAGAAAAAGCTTTGATCTTGGCAAATTTACAACTAATGGTGGAATGTTGACGAGATCAGTGATCATTGAACCGGACTCTAGAATTCATGTAAAAGGCTGCATTAATGGAATTTTTAGAGCATTGTCATATAAGCTTTGGGTTTCAGTATATGCGCCATTTATTTTGGGATTGTGGGCACTATACAAAATCATCGTATAACAATGCCATCAACGCGGACAGTGAAAAGCGGTGCGCCTTCGCCGCCCCGCTTTTCACTGCCGGTTATGGCGACCGTTAGGCAAAACACAGGAGAGAGAAATGGAAGCAGCAGAATTTAGTGACTTAATTGCATGGCTTATTTGGAGCGTAATTTGGGGTGTAATTGTTGGTCTTCTAGCCAAGCGCAAAAATAGAAATCCCTGGGGATGGGGTATAGCAGGCGCAATATCGTTGCTTCTCGCACTTATAATTCTGGCCTTCATGCCTTACAAGTGCCCTAAGTGCAGCCAGCCTCTAACAAATACGCAGGCTAAAGGTAAAGAGTGCCCGTCTTGCGGTTCGTTCAAGCCTGCCTAAGGTCACAACTAGGGCCAAGTCGCGAATGAAGAATATTGTCAATGAAATACAAGCAATGCGCACCCCACAAAGTGCACAAAACAAAAAATATGCAAGATTCATCGGCAATATTCTCAATTCGCGATCTGATCTCATTGTTTCCGTCACTTTTGAGAATCAAAAAAATGCCATGCTAAACTCGCGGCATGAAAGTTGAAGATCGTATCGCTTTGCTTGAATTGGATGGCTGGCAGCAGGTGCGGCAAAAAGGCAGTCATCGCCAGTTTCACCATCCCATCCAGTCCGGTGCGGTCACAGTTGCTGGAAAACCCAGCGTGGATGTTCCTCCGGCACGCTCATCAATGCGTTAAAACAAGCGGGACTTAAGCAATAGAGGTGTATATGCGCTATATGGTTGTTATTGAACAAGGCCCGGCAAGCTTTGGCGCCTATGTTCCTGATCTTCCGGGTTGCATCGCCGCCAGCGAATCAGCGGAAGAAGTTTTGCAACTGATTCAGGAAGCTATCGAGTTTCATATTGAGGGTCTTAAAGAAGAAGGCCAGCAAATCCCAATACCGCATTCTTCAAGCTCGTTTATTGAGGTTCAAGCCTGATGCTTTCTCAAAATTTCCCGGCGCGTAAAATTTCCACCAAGTGCGCCAGTGCCTGACCGCGGTGGCTGATTCGATTTTTCTGCGCGGCAGTCAATTCGGCGGAAGTCTTACCGAATTCGGGTACAAAAAAATACGGATCATAGCCGAACCCGCCCTCGCCCCGCGGCTGATCGGCGATTTCACCGTACCACGAACCGTCGACTATGATGGGCTGCGGGTCGTCGGCGTGGCGCACCAGAACAATCACGCAGTAGTAATAGGCGCGCCGGTCCGATTGATTTTCAAGCGCTTCTATCAGCTTCAGGTTGTTGCGCTTATCGGATTTCGGCTCCCCGGCGTAGCGGGCGGAAGCAACGCCTGGCGCGCCATTCAACGCACTGACGCAAATGCCCGAATCATCCGCCAGTGCCGGCAATCCTGAGCAGCGGCTGGCATGACGCGCTTTGGCCAGCGCATTTTCGACAAAGGTGGCGTAAGGCTCGTCCACTTCGCCTGCATTAAAATCGGATTGCGGTACCGCCTTAATCGACAGAGGAGCCAGCAAGGCATTAATTTCAAGCAACTTGCCCTGATTATTACTCGCAATCACCAGCTTCTGCAGCTTATCCATGACTGCCGCTCTCCGTCTCCAGCACTTTCCTTTGTATGGCTATCAACTCGCGGATACCAAGCTGCGCCATATCCAGCATGATATCCAATTCTTTGCGGCTGAAGGCGATCCCTTCCGCTGTCCCTTGTACTTCGATCATCCCCAGGTTTCCAGTCATCACCACATTCATATCCGTGTCACACGAAGAATCTTCAACATAATCCAAATCCAGTACCGGAATGCCTTGATAAATCCCGACCGAAATCGCCGCCACATGATCCGTGATCGGCGAGGTTTCAATGAGTTGCTGATAAATCAATTTTTCGACCGCATCGTGCAGCGCGACAAACGCTCCGGTGATACTGGCCGTGCGCGTGCCGCCATCGGCCTGGATCACGTCACAATCAATTTGAATGGTGCGTTCTCCCAGTTGCTTCAGATCCACCACGGCGCGTAACGCGCGTCCGATCAGACGCTGGATTTCCATGGTGCGCCCCGATTGCTTGCCTTTGGCCGCTTCGCGCTGCATGCGCGTATGCGTCGAACCGGGCAGCATGCCGTATTCGGCGGTCAGCCACCCTTGTCCCTTTCCCTTGAGAAACGGCGGGACTTGTTCGCTGATACTGGCCGTGCAGATAACTTTGGTATCACCGCATTCGATCAGCGCTGAGCCATCGGCATGTTTGGTGTAGTGACGAATGATTCTGACAGGGCGGATTTGCGCGGGGGTACGATGATGACTTCGTGTCATGGTCAACAATATTCCGGATTAAAAAAACTTAACTTGCAAAACGATAGACCGGTTTGGCGGGAGCGCCTGCCGATACCGTCAGCACTTCATGGCCGTCCGCGGTGACCAGGATAGTATGCTCCCATTGCGCCGACAGGCTGCCGTCTTTCGTGGTAATGGTCCAGCCGTCCGGGAGATGGCGGATGGCCGCTTTACCGGCATTGATCATGGGCTCTACGGTAAATATCATACCTGGTTTAAGTTCGAGGCCAGTTCCCGCACGCCCATAATGAAGTACCTGAGGATTCTCATGAAATTTAGCGCCGATGCCATGCCCGCAGAATTCTCTGACCACACTATATCCCACACCCTCAGCCAGTCTTTGAATGGCGCTCCCGATATCACCCAAATGCTTACCTGGCTTAATTTCATCGATTCCCCGCCACATCGCTTCATAAGTGACTTCACATAAGCGTTTTGCTTGGATGGATGGTTCGCCCACATAAAACATTCGGCTGGTATCGCCGTGATATCCTTCATAAATCACAGTGATATCAATATTAATGATGTCCCCATTTTTTAATTTCCTCTCCCCAGGCACCCCATGACATATCTGATTATTGATTGAAGTACAGATCGATTTAGGATAGGGTGAGTGCCCTGAAGGCGCATAGTTTAGAGGCGCGGGTATCGTCTTCTGCACATCCACCATATAGTTATGGCAAAGAACATCCAATTCTTCCGTAGTAATTCCTGCCGCCACAAATGGCGTGATGTAATCCAGCACCTCGGAAGCCAGTCGTCCGGCAATACGCATTTTTTCAATTTCTTGCGGTGTTTTTATAGATACCGTCATTGTTATCTTATTTGATTATTCAGTGAGATATATTTAAGCATTCACAATGCTCAAATAAAAAATTATTGAATACTTAACATACTCTAAAATTATTAGCATTTGAAGAACTCTAGGATCCTGCTTCGCATATAAGCAATGTATTATAAACGCTCACATTTTCTTTGCGTTAATTGAGTACCATTAAATTGTTCAACTAATTTTTGTGCCTGCTCTTTAATAGCGTGGGCAGGATTATGAATGATAAGTTTCTTTAAAGTAACGCTAAGTTTTTCTATCTTGGCATTTTGAATTCCCTTTTTTTCTATCTCTAGTAACTGTTTAAGCGCATCTGTTTTATCGTACAACATACTCAGAGAAATGGCATTCTCCCATTTTCCTTCCTCTTTTACACGAAAACTGACAATACCCAGATTGCGCAATTTATTGATCTCACGATTAGCTGCCTCTTCATTCAGTAAGGGTGGAATATATAACCAATACATCTTGGTATCACCAGATTCTTCCAAACTGTACAATTGATCAGAGGTCAATTCCGATATCGCCGTTTCAGCATATTGTATTTGCTCTTCATGGAAATTACCCCACTCCAGACAATTTTCATACCCTGGCAATAATATGATTTTCTCAGGATGAATCAATGGCAGCCTATTTGTTGAGTTTTGCTCAATAGCATAAAACTGCATGCCTACTGGATAAGCAATATTAATAATCAGTAAAAGAATAAAGATTATTTTCATCAAAGAATAATAAAATATTAAATATTGATATTAACTTAATTTTGTTGTTAACGTTCTTACGCCTTGCTAAAATAGACCGTTAATTATCAGATACACTTACCAACTTTTGGATGCTTTTAAAAACGGAATGCGAAATATGAAAATAATTAAGAATACAGTAATGCTGATAGCGCTGGCCTTGGCTGCACCCATTTCAGCTGAAACTTCCGACAGCTCAAATACTGCTCCAGCCACTGTCGAAGAAATAGCATCGGGCATATGTGCCGGTTGCCACAATGCGGATGGCAATAGCGTTATTCCCATGAATCCCAGCTTGGCTGGACAACATGCTGAATATATCACCAAGCAGTTAATTGATTTTAAAGCAACCGAAAGTGCTCCGCCCAAACGTAACAGCCCTGTCATGTCTTCCATGGTAGCGGCACTTTCAGCGGAAGATATGAAAAAATTGGGTGAATATTACGCCAAACAAAAAGCAACACCCAGTCAAGCAATTGCTGATGAAGATGTGATTAAAATGGGGAAAATTCTGTATCATGGCGGCAATCTTGAGAGTGGTGTTCCTGCTTGTGCCAGTTGCCACGGTCCCAATGGATCAGGCATTCCCCCGCACTATCCCCGTCTTGCCGGTCAACATGCCGAATATACGCTGACACAATTAAATCTATTTAACGCAGGGGATCGCGCCAATGATAATGGCGTTATGCTAAAAGTTCTTACCCGCATGAGCGCACAGGAAAAACGTGCGGTTTCAGCCTATATTGCTACCATGCGTTAAGTTTTGCAGGCTCATTAAGTAGGAAAGGCGGCAAATGCCGCCTTTTTCATGACCAAATTCTCCCGCTTATACTACCAGTTCTTAAATATTTTCTCCGCTGCAGATAATGTCCTGCTAAGCTCATTATCACCGTGCATTGACGATACGAAACCAGCTTCAAATGCGGACGGTGCAAAATATATTCCTTCAGTTAACATGGCATGGAAGAATCGATTAAAAGCTTCCTTGTCGCATTCCATAACCTCAGCAAAGCTGGTGGGAATATCCTTTCTGAAATAGAGTCCAAACATACCACCGACTGATTGCGCGCAAAAATCAATGCCATGATTCTTCGCGGCTGCTGTAATACCATCCACTAATTGTTGCGTTCTGTTCCCTAATTTCTCATAAAAACCTGGAGCCTGTACTTGCTTTAGCGTAGCAAGACCTGCAGCAACCGCCACCGGATTGCCTGAGAGCGTACCTGCCTGATAAACCGGTCCCAAAGGAGCCAAACATTGCATGATATCGCGACGTCCCCCAAATGCAGCCATGGGCATACCACCCCCAATAACCTTACCCAATGTAGTCAGATCCGGTTTGATTTGATAAAGCCCCTGCGCACATCCAAGCCCTACACGAAACCCTGTCATTACCTCATCAAATATCAGCACACTACCATTTTCAGTACACAATGACCGTAACTTGGCCAGAAAACCTGCTTTGGGAGCGACCAGATTCATGTTACCTGCGACAGGCTCAACAATCACCGCAGCAATTTCCTGCCCAAACTTATTAAAGGCTTCTTCAATACCGGGTATATCGTTGTAATCCAGAACGATGGTATGCCCAACGGTTTCAGCCGGCACACCGGCAGAACTTGGGTGCCCGAAAGTCAGCGCCCCTGAACCTGCTTTAACCAGCAGCGCATCATCATGCCCATGATAACAACCTTCAAATTTAATAATCCGGCTCCTGCCGGTGAAACCTCGCGCCAATCGGATTGCACTCATACCTGCTTCAGTGCCGGAACTGACCAGTCTGACTTGTTCAATGGAAGGAATCAGTTGGCAAATCAATTTTGCTATTTCCAACTCCGCTTCGGTCGGAGCACCGAAGGTTAAGCCATTTTGTGCGGCTGTCTGAACGGCTTTAATGACATCAGGATAAGCATGACCAAGAATCAAAGGACCCCATGAACCGACATAATCAATATAGGATTTACCATCCGCATCCCAGAAATACGCCCCTTCCCCGCGCTGAAAGAAAATGGGGTCGCCGCCGACCGATTTAAAAGCACGCACAGGTGAGTTAACGCCACCAGGAATATATTTCTGAGAAAGTTCAAATAGTTGATGATTGCGTGAAGTCATTTGGATGCTCATAATAAAAGAATTTATAAAAAATAAGTGCTCTAAATACGTTAGTTATTTTCTGCAAATAATTGTGAATACTGTGTTGCAGTTGTTTTTATGTTTTCAGTATGGAACAAATCATTGCAAACGGCGACTGCGGCACATCCGCCCTGAATAACCGTTCTGGCATTGGCCAATTTAATTCCCCCAATCGCCACGATAGGAAGTGATATTTTCTTTTTGGCTTGATCGACTAAATCCATAGTCACTGAAATTGTATTTGGTTTAGTCAAGGAAGAAAAAAAAGCACCAAAAGCAACATAATCTGCTCCTTCTTTCTCAGCCTGAACAGCCAAATTCAAATTGTTATAGCAAGAAGCGCCGATGATTTTATCCTGCCCGAATTGATTTCTTGCTTTAGTCACTGACATATCATCCTGCCCCACATGTAATCCATCCGCATCAATCTCAATCGCCAGATCAAGGTGATCATTGATGATTAAAGGGATCCCATACTCTCTACAAAGTTGCAATAACAATTTAGCCTGTTTTCTTCGTAAAATCTCATTCGCTAATTTATTACGATATTGTATGAGTTGCACCCTCCCTTCCAGTGCCTGTTGAACCTTATTAAGCAGATCATTCGTATTTTCAAGATCCGGAGTAATCGCATAAAGTCCGCTAATTTCCTGGCTTCTCAATGACTGCCTCTTCATTCTCATTTTCTATCTCTTCTTCACTCTTTGCCCAGAAAAGCCTGTTAGGGATATATTGCCCCATACCGGGACGAAATCCTGCCTGCAACGCATGCCATGTGTAATCTTGCGCTTCGATAACACTCTCGCTAATGGACAGCCCATTAGCTAAGGAAGCCGCGATCGCAGATGCCAAAGTACAACCCGAGCCATGATAAGTATTTTCAAGCCTTTCCCAGTCATCTGTGCGAACAACACCCGTTGAACCAAATAGTGTATTGGTTACATGAACCGTATTTTCATGAGTGCCTGTTATCAATACATATTCGCATCCCATATGGAGCAATCTTTGCGCACAGAGACTTAAATCCAATTTAGATTCATTAGGGTCATTTTCTTGTTGCGCAAGATGCCTGGCTTCCAGGCTATTGGGTGTCAATATGGTAACTTGTGGAAGCAATAATTCACGCATGGCATCAATCATTTCTTCATTAGCCAGCTCATCCCCTCGACCAGAAGTCAGCACAGGATCCATCACTAAAGGAATATGGGGATAATCAGAAATAACTTCTGCAATGGCGGCGATTATTTCAACACTGCCTAACAGGCCGATCTTAAACACATGAACCGGCATATCTTCCAACACTGCCCTCGCCTGATCAGCCACCCACTCTGGATCAAGCGGCATGACATCATCCACACCCGCTGTGTCCTGAATCGTTATAGCAGTCACAATGGACAAAGGATGACAACCCATACTGGCGATAGTTAGCATATCCGCCTGAATGCCGGCCCCACCGCTGGGGTCATTGGCTGCAAAAGAAAGTACAATGGGGGGTGGCTGTAACATGCATTAATACCGTAAAATGTCATTTTAACCTAAAAGGAAGTTGCTATCTATCATGCCTACTGAAGAGAATCGTGATTACAATCGTTATATGTGTTTAATTTGCGGCTTTATCTATGATGAAGCCCAAGGATCTCCAGATGAAGGCATTGCACCTGGTACACGCTGGGAAGATGTGCCTATCAATTGGACTTGCCCGGAATGCGGTGCCCGCAAAGAAGATTTTGAAATGGTGAAAATATAAATGCGTATTCTGCATACCATGCTTCGTGTTGGTAATCTCGAGAAATCTCTTGAGTTTTATACTCAAGTATTAGGTATGAAGCTATTACGCCGCAAAGATTATCCTGATGGCAAATTCACCCTTGCTTTTGTTGGCTATCAGGATGAAGCCAGTGGCACAGTCCTTGAACTGACGCATAACTGGGACACCTCTGAATATAATCTTGGAGAAGGATTCGGACACATTGCCATTGAAGTGGATGATGCTTATCAGGCCTGTGAAAACACCAGGAAACTGGGCGGGAAAGTGACCCGTGAAGCAGGCCCCATGAAGCACGGTACAACCGTTATCGCATTTGTAGAAGACCCTGACGGATATAAAATAGAGTTTATTCAGAAGAAAACAGCCTAAACCTGTAAAGTTAATATTGGTTTAAGACACATCGCTTATCCATGCAATAAAAAAATTGTTGGTATCTTATTAATATCCGGTAATGAACGCTTCCATTCTTTAACGGATTTTGTGGCAACCATTTCACTGGAAAAAGTAAGGTGACTTGCAATACATAAATCCGTATTGTCAGAACAGACTTTAACCAGCTGCTCCAGTAATTTTTGATTACGGTAAGGTGCTTCAATAAAAATCTGTGTTTGATCTCGACTGACAGATAATTTCTCCAGTTCCATTAGCTTGCCTGCCCGTGCTTCGCTTTCAATCGGTAAATAGCCATTGAAGGCAAAATGCTGACCATTCAAGCCCGATGCCATCAATGCCAGTAAAATCGACGAGGGCCCGACCAAAGGCACCACAGTGATGTTATTTTTGTGCGCCAATCTTACTAACCCCGCTCCAGGATCGGCCACTGCAGGACAACCCGCCTCAGATAGCAAACCCATATCATGTCCTGCCAATACTGGATCCAATAAAGCCAGGAGATCTTTTGATGGGGTATGCTCATTCAGAATCTGCATTTTCAGTTCTTGCAATGGATACTTGGGGTTAATTTGTTTCAAGAACTGACGCGCTGTTTTTGGATGCTCAACAATGAAATATGACAATTCAGCAATACAATGCTGCACAGCCGCTGGCATAACCCAGGCAATAGTTTCTTGACTAATCGGTGTCGGGATTAAATAGAGTTTACCCGTCATTTGAATACCGGAAATTTGAAAATATTAAACATAACCATCCGATTGAAATCAAAGATCCTAGTGCAGAATTCTTGGCGCACTGAGAATAAATTCAGGTATGGTGACGTCAAAATGAAAACCATCTTCCGCTGCCATCTGATAGCTTCCTTTCATGGAGCCCACTGAGGTCGGAATGACCGTTCCACTGGTATATTCAAAGCTATCGCCAGGCTTAAGCAATGGCTGTTCACCGACAACACCCAGTCCACGCACTTCCTGAACCGTTCCATCCCCATTGTCGATAATCCAGTGTCTGCTAATTAATTGGGCAGGCACAGTCCCCATATTTGCAATGGTTATGGTGTAAGCAAACACATGCCTGTCCGCATCTTCATCCGACTGATCCGGCAGATATGCGGTACGTATACTGACATCAATTTCATATTTTTTATTTTCAGTCATTTTTTTATTTCACACTGTTTTTTAATACGGTATCAAGCATATTAATCGAGATAAATTACGCATAAATATTCATCTCTTTTGCGCGTGATGGGTCATTTGCGGTTAAAATAGCAGCTTTGTCTAAAGAGAGGCTTTCATGTACCGCATTGCACCCAGCATTCTTTCCGCTAATTTTGCCAAGCTCGGCGACGAGATTACAGCAGTCATTGACTCAGGAGCAGATATTATTCACTTTGACGTAATGGACAACCATTATGTTCCCAATCTCACCATTGGTCCTTTAGTCTGCGAAGCGATCCGCCCTGTCACGGATGCAGTCATTGATGTGCATCTGATGGTCGAGCCCGTTGATCGTATTATTCCAGATTTTGCCAAAGCAGGTGCCAATATCATTTCATTTCACCCGGAAGCATCCAATCATATCGACCGTACCATCGGATTGATCAAAGAACAGGGTTGCAAAGCAGGTCTGGTTTTTAATCCGGCTACACCGTTGTATTATCTGGATCATGTACTCGACAAACTGGATCTGATCCTCATCATGTCGGTCAATCCTGGTTTTGGAGGACAAAAATTCATTCCTGAGGCATTGAACAAGCTAAGAGCTGTCAGACAACGTATTGATGCCAGCGGCAAAGACATCATGCTGGAGATTGACGGCGGTGTTAAAGTTGACAATATTGCTGAAATCGCCCGTGCCGGAGCAGATACCTTTGTAGCAGGGTCAGCTATTTATCAAGCTGGCAAAGATACTGACCCCCATCGCTATGACACAGTACTGGCAGCATTTCGTGCCGAATTAGCAAAAGTATAACCCGCTTACAATTCTTAAGTTTATTGCTATTCCATCTATTTACATGAACCAAAGCCTTTTTAATCACACAGAGACATCTAAAATTGAATTTCCACTCGCTGTCAAAGTGGTCATGATTGATTTGGATGGCACTCTCCTTAATACCGCCGAGGATCTTGCATTGGCGGCAAACCTAATGCTGAAAGACCTGGGTATGCCGGAGCAATCAGCATCGACGATCCGCTCCTATATCGGAAAAGGGATTCAAAGACTGGTAAAACGCACATTAACCAGCCAGCTGGATGGTGAACCCGATGCGGCCTTATTTGCAAAAGCACTGCCTATTTATGAGAAGCATTACGCCAATAATTTGAGTGTGAATACACGTCCCTATCCAGGCGTTCTGGAGGGCATCAAAGCCATGCAGCAGGCAGGCTTCAAGTTAGCCTGCATCACTAACAAAGCCGAAGCCTTTACCCTACCACTGCTACGCTCGACAGGACTATATGACTCATTTGAAATCGTATTATCGGGTGACAGCCTGCCTAGGAAAAAACCGGATCCATTGCCATTAACACATATCTGTCAGCATTTTAATGCGCAACCACAGGAAGCGCTGCTCATTGGCGATTCGCTGAATGACGCCATTGCCGCCAGAGCCGCTGGCTGCCATGTTTTCTGTGTTCCCTATGGCTATAATGAAGGCCGCAATGTTCATGATCTCGATTGTGATACGATTGTGGAGTCTCTGATTGATGCGTCAAAACTGATTAAGAAATTGTCTTAGAGACAGACCTAAATGACCGAAGCCGAATTCAACCAGCTTGCGCAACAAGGGTACAACCGTATCCCGGTTGTACTGGAAACTTTTGCGGATCTCGATACCCCTTTATCCATCTACCTGAAACTGGCTAACCAGCCTTACTCGTATTTATTGGAATCCGTACAGGGGGGTGAACGTTTCGGCCGATTCTCATTTATCGGTCTACCCGCAACAACCCGCATTGAAGCCCGCGACAATATTATTACCCTCATTGATCATGGAAAATCTGAAACAATCAAAGTTGATGATACCTTAGCTTTTATTGAGTCGTATCAATCACAATTCAAGGCAGCGCCCTGTCCCGGGATATCACGCTTTTGTGGCGGACTGGCCGGTTATTTCTCATACGACACGGTCCGTTATATTGAACATAAATTGGCCGGACATGCGCGACCCGATACTTTAAACACTCCTGATGTATTGCTGTTATTGTCAGAAGAACTGGCTGTAGTCGATAATCTCTCAGGCAAACTCTATCTGATTGTTTATGTTAATCCGGGCAATAAAGATGCCTATCAAGCCGGGTGTAATCGCTTAAAAGCTTTACTGGCAAAACTTCGCCAATCCATAACGATTCCAATAGAACAAGCCGTTGCCTCCAGTGCCGCTGTTTGTGAGTTCCCTGAAGCAGATTTCAAAGCGGCTGTTGAGCGGGCAAAGCGCTATATCTATGACGGCGATATCATGCAGGTCGTCTTATCTCAGCGCACCAGCAAATCTTTCAGCGCATCGCCACTGGCGCTGTATCGCGCACTACGCAGTCTCAACCCATCACCCTATATGTTCTTTTACCATTTCGATGATTTTCATATCGTGGGGGCTTCTCCGGAAATATTGGTACGTCTAGAAGGAGATACGGTAACAGTTCGCCCCATTGCAGGCACGCGTCCACGAGGGAAGAATCCCCGGGAAGATGTTGATCTGGCAGCGGATCTGCTAGCCGATCCGAAAGAAATCGCAGAACATGTCATGCTCATGGATCTGGGCAGAAATGACATTGGACGTGTTGCGCAGACTGGAACCGTGAAAGTGACTGAGAAAATGCAAATTGAAAATTATTCGCATGTCATGCACATTGTTTCCAATGTGGAAGGCAAGCTAAAACCCGGGCTGAGTGCTATCGATGTATTACGGGCCACTTTCCCGGCAGGAACTGTCAGCGGCGCTCCCAAAGTACGCGCCATGGAGATCATCGATGAACTGGAAATTTCCAAGCGCGGCATTTATGCCGGCGCGGTGGGATATCTGGGGTTTAATGGCGATATGGATCTGGCGATTGCCATTCGCACCGGTGTGATCAAGGATGGCAAATTACATGTCCAGGCGGGTGCAGGTATCGTTGCCGATTCGATTCCACAAAACGAGTGGATAGAAACCCAGAATAAAGCCAAAGCACTGCTGCGCGCCGCAGAAATTGCTGAAAATGGATTGGATAGCAAAGTCTAGGAGCCTGTCGGACTTAAGCAATCGTCACGAGCCAAGTGGGAGAACGAGTACAGATTTTCTTAATTTTGAGGCGCATAGCTAGACTATGCAACGAAAAATTGAGGAAATATGAACCGTTATCCCATTGGCGCAGTAGATTAGTCTTAAGTCCGACAGGCTCCTAGAACAAGCCAGTAATGAAGGGACGAGGTACTGGCTTGTTATGTTTGATATCA
>CAKKRO010000031.1:60062-63533 GCA_919902625.1 Nitrosomonadaceae bacterium | reverse complement strand
TTAATTTTTATAACGCTGCATCATTTTAATAAAGTGATCAAACAAGTAATCAGCCTCATGCGGGCCTGGACTGGCTTCCGGGTGACCCTGAAAGCAGAACGCAGGCCTATCCAGTAACTCAAATCCCTGCAGACTGCCATCAAACAGCGACACATGCGTGATGCGTGCATTATCTGGCAACGTCTCAGTATCAACCGCAAAACCATGGTTTTGACTGGTGATGATCACTTTGCCGCTGTCAACGTCTTGCACGGGATGATTGGCGCCATGATGGCCGAACTTCATCTTGATGGTACGTGCGCCGCTGGCCAAACCCAATAACTGATGGCCGAGGCAAATCCCAAATATCGGGATGTTCTTTTCCAATAATTCCCGGGTAGCGGAGATTGCGTAATCACAGGGTTCCGGGTCACCGGGCCCATTGGAAAGAAATACACCGTCAGGTTGAGCGGCCAGAATTTCGTCAGCCGGAGTCTGTGCAGGAAATACCGTTACTTTGCAGCCGCGTTGCGCCAGTTTGCGCAAAATCGTGCGTTTGATTCCAAAATCAAATGCGGCGACATGATATTTAGGGTTTTCCCGATTCAAATAACCTGATTCGAGTGACCACTCGCCTTCAGTCCAGGTGTACGATTGCGGGCAACTCACAACTTTGGCAAGATCCATGCCCGCCAAGCCAGGAAAATTTCTGGCGGCTTGTAATGCGGTATCTTCATCAATTTCCCCTGCCATAATGCAGCCGGATTGCGCGCCTTTTTCCCGTAAGATACGGGTGAGTTTGCGCGTATCAATTTCAGCAATGGCCACAACCTTCTGGTTTTTAAGAAACTCAGATAAAGTCTGGGTTTTACGGTGACTGCTGGCAACCAGGGGAAGATCACGTATTACCAGGCCGGCAGCATAAACTTTGTTAATGTTACCTGATTCAAAATCTTCCAGGTTTGTGCCGGTATTGCCAATATGCGGATAAGTCAGAGTGATGATTTGTTGACAGTAAGAAGGGTCGGTTAATATTTCCTGATAACCGGTCATTGCCGTATTAAAAGCGACTTCGCCTGTTCTTACGCCTTCAACGCCAATAGATACGCCATTAAAAACAGTCCCATCGGCAAGTACGAGGATGGCGTGCGGACGTTGTGACACAAAGAACTCCTTGGATACTGACAAGATATGGAAACAGGGTCAACAAGCTTTAAATGTCCCGGCTTTTGAAGACGAAATTATACGTGAAAAAGGTTTATTTTTCCATGAGCATGCGTTATTGGGGGGTTCATTCCATGCAGAATTCTCTGAAATTCAGATTAATTATTTTTCAACTGATCAATGACCAGCCGGCGTATATCGTGTTTCTCTCCCTTGTCAATCAGAACAAAGTCTCTCCGATTACTATTGGGAGCGAAATAATTCAGGCCTTGTTCTTTTCCGGAAGTCAGATAATCATTGATAGCCAGTTTGTAGGTTTTGTTGAGATCAATGAGCGTGTTGTTGATGTACCAGGATTTATTAATATATTGTGTGTTGGCAGATTGTAGATAGCTACCCGAACCGATTCGGACTTGCCCCTGATCCAGCAATTTTAAGAGCAAATCACCTTTAATGGCGGCTAGCTGAACATTGCCGCCAAACGGCAGCACGCGGATGATGTCGTAGACGGTAATGTCGCCGGCAGGCAAGACATCATCGATGCGAATCGAACCGCTGTTGTAGATGGAGAGTTCAGCCTCAGGATAAGGCTGTAACATACTCCGGGCAATCAATTGAGTCAGATTGGTCTGCCTGCTGCGCACATTGGATTCCAGCCCGTCGAGCGCTTCTGTGGTTGTCGTAACTACCTCTTCGGGTTCAAAACCCTGTTGCCGGAAGGCATCGAATGCAATATTCATCCATTGATCAACCACGGCTTTGACGGCAGGATCCTCCGCCAGGCTATCGTTGATGGGTACAAAAACAGGTTTGATTTCTGTTTTTCCTGTTTGAGGATCGTAGTAAAGATCCACCACATAGACTGAACGCACATTGGCATCCGCCTTAAGCAAAGGCGTGAAATTGCCGCGCCAGTTCTGGAAGTTAACATGCTCATGCCCGCCCAGCAGCAATCCAACTTGTGGGTAGGTTTGCAGCAACTGGATGTCATCATCAATGGCTTGATGAGTCAGGGCAATGATAAAATCGGAACGTTCGGCAAGTTGCTTGACTTGATTGCCGGCAGTTGTCAGTGAGTCGGAATAGCTCACATAGTTGGGCTTATTGGCTGCAAGCGTTAACCCGAATATACCCATTCTGAAAGTTTTTCCACTTTTCTGATCGATAACTGGAATGACAAGATTCTGATGCACACCTTTGTATGGATGGCCATTAGCAGCAAATACATTGCTGGACACCCAGGTAAATTCCGCTTCCTTCATGCGTTGATTGAATTGATTTTCCTTGATATCAAATTCATGATTACCAAAGGTGGCATAGTCAAGCCCAAAGTGATTCAACACATCCACCATTTGCCGTCCGGCCAGCCGGTCTCCCTCATATTGAGCGGTGCCAATCGCAGAAGGGCTGAAAAGATCCCCGCCCAGCGTGGTGATGGTATTTGGGTTATTTGCTAACAACTGTTTGCGCAATGTCGCGACCCGCGCAATCCCGCCTTCTTTGCCGCCACTGACCGGTGTGATTTCGTAGATATCATTAAAATGAAGGATCGTGACATGAATTCTATCATCGCCAATATGGCCAGAAGGTGTTGTGGCACAGGAGGTTACGGTAAAAATGAAGATTACCGCTGGCAGGATGGAAAAAAGTTTTTTCATAATGGCTTCCTGTTGTTTTTATAGGGCTATTATGAAGCAGATTATGAGCGTGATGTAAGATACTTCCAGCAACAAAATACGAGCAGGGCGGTGATATGCAAACTGGAAAATCTAATGGATGGCGCGAATAAAAGAACCGGATCTGCTAATTTGATCCGCCTATGAATGCGGAGGGGTGAATAACAACAGAAAACAACAGTGTTCCATAGTCCAGATTTGCTTGTGATTTCTGACTATAGAACACTGTTAATTGCTAGTAATTCGATTTATCTTCAGTAGATCTAGCTTTACCGCCGCCTTCTTGGTCACCGGCAGGTATTTGATGAAAAGGCTGAATGGTTTTGCCATAAGCCTCAGGATCAGGAGTTTCTGGAGCTGTTGGTTTACCACCGCAGGCTACTAAAGCCAAAATTGCTGATACTGCAAAAAAATGTGTAATTCTCATATAAAACCTTTAAATATTAGTTAATGATTTGTTTTTTGTTACGGCGATTCATAGAGTATCGGTTATGGTTGGGTTAAATATTGATCTTAATCAAACTAAATCAACCTCGTTGTTAAATACCCAGAGTAATCCAGGACACCATGGGCGGCCTGATCTCAAGCGATGCTATGCGTGCTGGCAATGAAAATTCATAAGTGCTTGCCAATATGGGTGAGATCAAGTTCA